>CAZJJH010000068.1:0-7699 GCA_964546265.1 uncultured Candidatus Cloacimonadota bacterium | reverse complement strand
TGCCTCTTTCCTCTCTCAAGTCCCCTGGCAATTGTCATCCGCTCGGCTTTCGTTAAAATACCACTCTGGGAACTTCTGCTAAGCGCGTTAATCTTGATCGCCTCTATCTATTTGGTATCGCAGCTCGCTGCCAAAATATTCCGAGTGGGAATGCTGATGTATGGGAAAACTGCTGACTTTAAGGAGATTATGCGCTGGATCAAATATAAGAACTGATCCTCAGACAAAAAGCAAGATAGTATCCCAAGTAGCTTCGCTATATCTATGAACAGCCATTTAAAAAAGCGGTTTCGCGGCTTCATTTGCCTGCAGACATCATGCACAAAGAGCTATATGTTGATGCGCTCTTTCTGCTCTGGAAGCATAATGATGCGCAATCTTGGGTTTTCCCTAAGGGAAAAAAGAGTTTGACAAGAAAACAAGCATAAGGAGCTTTGGGAAAAATATAATTGAGCAAATTATGGAGGTAATATGCCCTACCGCGTCCTCGCGATTAACCCAGGTTCCACATCCACGAAGATTGCAGTTCACGAAGAAGAAAAAGTACTTTTTGAAAAAACCCTGCGCCACGATCCCCAAGAATTAGATAAGTTTGGCGGCATTATCGAGCAATACGATTTTCGTAAAGGTTTGGTGATGGATGCCATGAAAGAGCACGATGTAGATCCCAAAAGTCTGCACGCCGTAGTAGGCAGAGGCGGTCTGGTGCGCCCGGTAAGCGGCGGAACTATGAAGATTGGAGCAAACATGCTGCGGGATCTGCAAGATCCGGCGCTTTGGGGCAGAATCCATGCTTCAAATCTGGGTGCCTTTATTGCCAATGCAATATCTGAAGAACTGTCCATCCCCGGCTTCATCGTTGACCCAGTGGTGGTAGATGAGTTTGACGATATCGCCCGCATCTCCGGAGTTCCGGAAATTGAGCGCAAAAGCCTGCTTCACGCATTAAATATCCGTTATATTGCGCGTTTGATGGCAAAAGAGCTGGGCAAGGACATCAGTCAGGTGAATCTGATAGGAGTTCACATGGGTGGAGGAATATCAGTTGCTGCGATAAAAGGCGGTAGAGTGGTAGATGTAAACAACGCTCTTCTGGGCATGGGTCCTTTCTCTCCCCAGCGTGCTGGAGCTTTGCCTATCGGAGACCTTCTGGATATGGCATACAGCGGAAAATATAGCAAGAAAGAGCTCACTACTTACCTTACCAAATCGGCAGGATTGATGGCTTATCTGGGCACAGATAGCGGTATTGAAGTAAATAAACGCATCCAAGAAGGCGACAAAAAAGCTGAGCTGATCCTGGAAGCTATGTGTTATCAAGTTGCCAAAGAGATTGGCGCGTCTGCAACTGTGCTTTCCGGCAAAGTGGATGCCATATTCCTCTCTGGTGGATTGGTTTACAACGATTTCATCGTGAACCATATCACAGGCCGCTGTTCCTTTATTGCGGATATTCATCTGTATCCCGGGGAAAAAGAAATGGAAGCCTTGTGTCAGGGCGGTATCCGCGTTCTGAAGGGCATAGAAGAGGCAATCGACTATCCATACTAACCACAAATCACTCCTACAGTATTCGGGAAACCCGGGATCCACTTCCGGGTTTCTCCCTATCAGATAAAAGCAAATGAAAAGAATTCTGCTGTTTCTGCTTGCTCTACTGCCTGCCTTTTTCCCGCTCTTTGCTGAGAACTGGACGGTATTGGTTTACATGGCTGCCGATAATGATCTTGCCCCCCAGGCCCTGGAAAACATTGCCCAAATGGAAACAGCAATCCAGCCGGATGGCTTGAACCTGGTAGTGCAGGCAGATATCGAGGGCTCCGGTGCCAGGCGCTACAAGATAAACTATAATCCCCAAGCAGGAATCAACTCCCCCGTTGTGCAAAACCTGGGAAACATCGACAGCGGGGATCCCACCACCCTGAAAAGCTTCTTGAATTGGGGCTTTTCGCGCTATCCCTCAGCGCGAAAAATGCTGATCCTCTGGTCTCATGCCGATAGCTGGTATAACAAAAATAAATACATCGCGCCGGATCTTGATACAGGTAATGCCATCGGGATTGCCAATCATGAACTTAGCTCTGTTCTGGCTGCCTCTGCGCATCTGGATATTCTTTTGTTTGACGCCTGCAGCATGCAAAGCATCGAGATCGCTTATGAGCTGAGGCATTACGCAGATTTTATTGTAGGCTCGGCAGATCTCGTTCCTGTTAAAGGCTTTCCTTATGCCCACATGATTCCTCTCTTCACCGGACAGGCTGAAGCTCTGGCAGGTGCCATTCCTGAAGTTTATACAGATTCCTATCTACCCGGAACACCGAATAATCCATCAAATCATTACCTTACAACTACTTGCTCGGCACTCAAAAGCAGTGAACTAAGCGGGTTTTACCAGGCTTTCAGCGATTTCTCCCATAGCTTGTTTCCCCATGTCCAGGCTATGGCAGATCTTAGGGCCGAACTCTATGAGATGAATTCCGGCTATGCAGATGTGGATATCTGCCAGATGCTAACGCGAATGCTGCAAAAAGGCATCCTGCCCCATGATAGTGCCCGGCTCTTAAATAGCTTGGAAAATGCCATAATCAGTTCGTCTTACACCTTGCCCTATATCGAAACTGACCTGCAAAGCCTTGCGCTCTGGTTTCCAGATATCAGAATGAATCTTAATAATGCCTGGGAAGTCTATATGCAGTTGGAGTTTGCCCAAAGCGGGTGGCTTAGCGCAGTAAATGCCATAATTGGCGAAGATCAGGATCCTCCTGATGCGCCTGAATTGATCCACAGTGAACAACGTCATGGCATGTTGCATCTGGATATACGTTGCCCACAGGATCCGGATTCACTCTATTACCATCTGCGGGCAGATCATGCGGATTACTATATCTATCCCCCTGCATACGCTGGTGTATTCCACACTTCTTTCCCCGTGAACAGCTCAGGCTATCTCTCCCTTTATGCCCTGGATAGAGTCGGGAACATTTCCAAAGCTCTTTTACATTCCTACGTTTACCAAGAGCCCGATTTCGGCATTGTTTTCAAACCAAATCCCGTCCGAAGCGGTAAGCCAGCGTTTGTGGATTGGTTTGCGGATGCCTCCGAAAGCGGTGATGTGCGGCTGAGTATCTATAACATAAAGGGAGAGCGGGTTTTGCGCGCAAGCTATACGGGCTTTGGTGAGCAGTATAACAGCTTGCGGATTGACGATATTTCAGGTTTTGAAAAGCTGAAACGCGGCGTGTATATCATGGAAATCAGAACCGCTAATTCCAGCTTTCGCAGTAAGTTCAGCATCTTGTGAAAATGGCATTGCAAGGCCCTGTGGATAAGTTGTGGATATCTTGTTTATTGATTTTGCTGATCTATGCAAATCGTATGTATTTCAACCACTTAGGCTGGAGCACTTATCCACCGCCTCTTGTGGATAAACCCGTATATTACTGATATCTAAGGAGCTATAATTGGCAGATTTTTCGCAGCTTTCGAAGACAAAATTGAGTGAACTGGCAAAACTCAAACAAAAGAAATTCCGGAACCAAAACAAGTTACTGGTTTTAGAAGGAGAGCGTCTGATTTCTCAATTAGCGCAGTATCACGTTTTCCCAATAGAATTGTTGGCTACCTCGTCCGTGCTTGTGCCGGATTTTGCCGTCCCCGGCTATATCTGTAGCGAAGCAGAGCTAAAACGTATCTGCGATACAGAGAGTCCCGCCGGGATAGCTGGGATATATGCGGTTCCACAGCCTGGAAAACCAGATCTCAGCCGGGCTTTGTATCTGGAAGATATCAGCAATCCCGGAAACCTGGGCACTATCTTCAGAACCGCAGCAGCCTTTGCCATATCCTCCATTTTGCTTTCTCCGCAAAGCTGTGAGGTAGGGAATCCCAAAGTGCTCCGTGCTTCGATGGGCGCAGTTTACAAGGTGCCCTGGACCTATGTAGCCCGGGAAGAACTCCAGAAAACAGATGCCCGTAAAATTGCAGTGGATATGAATGGCAAGCGGGATTTACCCAATTACCAAAAGATCGGTTCCCAAGAAATATATATATTGGGTAACGAAGCTCACGGTATTAGCACAGAGCTGATGGCAATAGCCGATGCTTCAATCCGCATCCCCATGCCTGGCAGGATGGAATCGCTAAACCTTGCCATCAGCACTGCAATTCTATGCTATCAGCTATCCCTTACGCCTTAAGTTTGGCAATGGTCTCCCGGCAGAGCTGATCGCTTTGCTGCTGGGACTTGCTTTCTACATAGACTCTAATGATTGGTTCGGTGCCGGATTTACGGATGTGAATCCAGTGTTGATCCTTGCTACCTTTAATGCCATCCTGATCGTCAATAGTATAGCCCTGTAAGATCATCGGCACTTTTGCCATTGCACTATCCATCATGTCTGGGCTCAATTCAGCTTTATCCTTGGCAAAATAATATTTGGGAAGCTCCCCTACAATCTCAGACAAGCTCTTCCCGCTTTCTGCCAAAAGCCCCAGCACCAGCGCCATTCCCGCGGGGGCGTCTCTGGTATAATGCACTTCAGGGCAGATAATTCCGCCATTGCCTTCGCCGCCTATGGGTGCCTTAAGCTCTTGCATCTTTTTGCCTACGTTGATCTCCCCCACCTTACTGCGGTACACTTTCACGCCATATTGGGCAGCGATATCATCGCTAAGCATGCTGGTAGAAAGGTTTACAACGATGTCTCCCTTGTGTTTGGGAAGCACATACAGCTCCGCCAATACAACGCTCAGCTCTTCACCAATGCATTTACCCCGCTCATCTACGATTGAAAGCCTGTCCACATCTGGATCGGTGGCAAAGCCCAGATCTGCATTATGCTGTTTCACGGCTTCTTCCAGTTGGCTCAAGTTCTTGTTCAGCGGCTCTGCCGGGTGTGCGAATATTCCACTGGGCTCGGAGTTTATCTCTACTACTTCACAACCCAGCTCTTTCAGCAGAATCGGGGAAATCAAGCCCCCGGCACCATTCACGCTATCCAGCACCACTTTCATCTTTCTTTCGCGGATTTTTGCAGTATCCAAATATCTTATCGCCAATATTTTATCTATATGACGCCGAATAGCCCCATCATCGTGTTTCAGTTTACCGACTGTCTGCCAATCCGCCCAGGAAGGCTCTTCATTTACTTTGGCAAGGAAATCAGCGGCTTTTTCCGGAGCCAAAAACATACCGTCTTGATCCACAAACTTCATTGCGTTCCACTCCGGAGGGTTATGAGAAGCAGTGATGGCTATTCCACCAATGGCATCGCTCTCTTCAACCGCTAAAAGCACTGTGGGCGTGGAAACAATGCCCAGATCCACCACATCCAACCCTATGCTGATAATGCAGGATACCACTGTGTGCAGCATTGCTTCCCCGGTAGTACGGCTGTCTCTGCCTACTACAATTTTGCCCTTACCGTGTTCTTTCAGCTGCATAGATGCAAAGCTTGCCACATATTTTTGTACAATGGGCGGGGTCAGGCTTTGGCCATATATTCCCCTTACGCCGCTAACGCTGGTCATCAATTTACTCATAAATATCTCCTTTCTATAAAGAAGGATGCGAAAACCGGCGAAGTTTCCGCATCCATTAATCCGGTAAAGCCGGTAGAATATATTATTTACATGCCAAATTCGGCACGTCTATCTTCTATCTTGGCATCTTCGCGCATCTGCTGATACCAGCGATTGAATGCCACATTTTCCATGCGTTCGCGAATTTCTTCTTGTTTATCGGTATCTTTCTCAAAAGCTTCCAGATCCGGCTTGGTTCTGCTTTCTGCTTTAATGATGTAGCTACCTTTGGGATCGTGAATCACTGAGGTCATATCGCCGGCATTCAGCTTCAAAGCTTCGTCTGCAAAGAGATCACTCATGCCGATGCCGGGAGTGCTGTTACCCCGTTTATAGTTAGTAACATCATATACTTTCCAGCCTTCTTCTTCAGCTTTATCGAAGTACTCTTCTTTGCTATATTTAGCGGCAAATTCATCGGCTTTTACCCTTGCCCTGGCTATCTTTTCTTGTTTCTCCAGTTCAAAGCGAATGCGGGCGCGAACCTTATCAAAATCTTCATAATAGGTCTTCACGTTATCGGTCATCTTGCCTACGATCAGGTTACCCTGCTGATCTTTTACCACTTCGGTAACCGCGTTTTTCTTGGCGTTTGCCATCCAGGCAACCAGTTGGCTGTTTTGACCGATTCCGGGAATGAACTGAGCATCGTGGGCTACCCATTCGGTGTCTTTGGGCTCCATTTCGTAGCTCTTTGCCACTTCATCAATATCTTTCTTCTTCAAAGCTTTTTGCGCTTCCATGGCTTTTTCTTCGATTTCGGCGATAGTTCTTTCACTGGCTTCTACTTTTACCAGGATGTGACTGGCTTCTACTTGAGGATTATCCTTATCGGTATCCACTTTGCGATCCAGACGGATGATGTGCCAGCCAAAATCGGACTTCACGGGCTCGGAGATTTCACCTTCATTCAGGGCAAAAGCAGCGTTTTCAAATTCCGGAACCATTTGACCCTTGCCAAACACTCCCAGGGAGCCACCTTTTTGTCCCGAGCCGGGATCATCGGAATATTCCATTGCCAGCTTGGCAAAATCCTCTCCGGCTTTGGCACGGGCAGCTAATTGATCAGCGCTCTTTTTGGCCTCGGCAATATCGTCCTCAGAGGCTTTACTTTCAAAAACCAGGTACTTCATGCGGGACGCGGGACCCTTTTTGTATTCTTCTTCCTTGTTTTCGTCGTAATATTTCTGAATCGCTTCATCTTCTATCTTCACATCTTTGATAGTGTTATAATCGAAGAATATCATTTTGCCCGTCACCTTATCGTTTTCTTTTACGTAATCGGCTCTAAGGCTGTCCATAGTGATTCCGGCTTCAGCTTTGATCTTTTCTTGCAGGCGTTTGCGGGGGAGATAGCTCTTGTAGTAATCTTCCAAAGCCAGGAAAAATTCCGGGCTGTTTTTCAACGCGGCAATGTATTTGCTATTATCAAAACGACCATTGGTCTGTAAGGAAGGGTTTTGCATCAAATCCTGAGGCGGATTGTTCTGCATTTCGGTAAGGATCTCATCATCCTTCACCTTAATTCTATGTTTCTTGAGCTGTTTTTCCCACAGAATTTCATCCACAAGTTCCTGCCATGCCTGATTTTCCAGGTTACGGCGAGTGTTATCGTCAATAGGTTGATCGGGATTACTCTCGCTGTGCCGGGCATACACTTCCTGAATCTTTGCCTGATACATTTCAAAATTAATTTTCTGACCGGCAACCTTGCCCAGATAGGGTTGGGGAGCAAGGAAATCCACTATACCAATGGCACCCATCCCCAAAATGAAGATTATCGCCACAAAGTAAATGATGACCTTCTGTTTCTTTCTCAAGTTTTCGAGCATTTCTATCCTCCACATTGGATCGTAATTTTCTTTAGAGAGCCACTTTTCTGATCTTGACATTTTATACAAGGTTTTTTTTGCGCTTCGTAGTGATCCATCTCTATCTTCGCTCCGTAATGACTATCTATATTAATAAACAGCAATTACTTACACTGTTTCTTGAAATCCATAGCCTATTTTTTGCTTGACAGATTATCCCCACCTACAAATCTGGCGAAACATTTAGCGCTCAATTTGGGGCATTAGCTCAGCTGGGAGAGCGCATGACTGGCAGTCATGAGGTCAGC
>CAZJJH010000067.1:0-7926 GCA_964546265.1 uncultured Candidatus Cloacimonadota bacterium | reverse complement strand
CCAGCTAGTGTTGTTGTGTCCGCCGCTGGAGCAGTGGATTACAGCTACTTTCTGCTGCATTGCGGCGGCATCCTGTCCCATTATTTTGGCAATGGCTGCCGCTACAGCCGCGCCACCGGGAGCGCATTTATTGACCGCCTCGCCTTCATTGACGATGCGTTCTGCGTAACCAGCACAACCTGCTGCGCCGCAAGCACCGCAATTGGCTCCGGGAAGGGCTTCCATCACTGCTTCCACCCGCGGATCTATTTTCACCTCAAACACTTTGGATGCTATCGCCAGGATAAGCCCGAACAAGAGTCCTAAGGCGCCGATTACTATTATCGGAATACCTAAGGTGCTAAAAGTGGAGGCACTTTGCAGAATTATAAATATCACATTTCCTCCTTTAGATTTTGAAGCCCATGAAGCCGTAAAAAGACAGCGCCATGATTCCTGCGAGAATGAGAGCTATGGGCATGCCCTGCATGCTTTTGGGCAGCTCAGCCTTTTCCATACGCATCCGCAGACCTGCCATTGCCAGCAGCACCACGGTGAAGCCCACTCCGCTGAAGAAACCATTTAACACGCTATCCAGGAAATTATAAGCCGTTACACCATCGTTGCGCAGAGCAGTGGTATTCAGTATTGCTACACCCAATACAGCGCAGTTTGTGGTAATCAGCGGTAAAAACACACCCAGGCTTTTATACAGTGCCGGGGCATTCTTTTGGATTACCATTTCCACAAATTGAACCAAAGCCGCAATCGTGAGAATGAAAGCAATGGTTTGCAAATACATCAGATCAAAGCGGATCAACAGGTACTTATTGATCAGGAAGGTAATAGCGCTGGCCAAAGTCATTACAAAGATCACCGCCATTCCCATACCCATGGCGGAATCCAATTTCTTGGAAACCCCAAGATAAGGGCATAGACCCAGGAAGCGGGAGAGCACGAAATTCTGGATAAAGATGGCGGTCATCGCCATCACGAAGATTTCACCAAAATATCCCATTACTTCTTCTCCTTAAGCATATTCATCAGCGCCATCAGAAAACCCAGAGTAATAAAAGCTCCGGGAGCCAATATGGCAATCAACATCGGATCGTAGCTGAGTGGGGTAACTCTGAAGCCCAACCAGGTTCCGGTTCCAAGAATCTCACGGAAAGTGGCAATCACGGTAAGGGAAAGAGTGAAGCCCAAGCCCATGCCAATGGCGTCCGCGATACTCATGATCACGTTGTTTTTACTGGCAAAAGCCTCCGCACGTCCCAAGATGATGCAATTGACCACAATCAGAGGAATAAACAAACCCAAGCTTTTGTGCAAAGCGGGTAGATAGGCAGCCATCACCATATCCACGATGGATACGAAGGCAGCAATCACCACGATATATACCGGGATGCGGATTTTGGCGGGTGTGATACCTTTGATCAGCGAAATGATGATATTGGAGCAAAGCAACACAAACGTGGCAGCAAAGCCCATACCCAAGGCATTCATAACTGAGGTAGTTACTGCCAGAGTTGGACACATTCCCAAGACGAGGACGAAGATGGGGTTGTCCCTGATAATGCCTTTACTAAGTTCTTTTACAAAATTCATTGGGCACCTCCGGCTACTATATCCGTTTGTACATTATGGATGCTATTGCGGATAGAATTTGTAATACAGCGAGAAGTGATGGTTGCCCCGGATAAGGAAACCACAGCGCCGCCATCCTTATCTACATACAGATTTTCCAGGGTCATCCCGGAGTATTGGGCGCTAAAGCTGTCGTTTGTGCAATTTGCACCCAGTCCCGGGGTTTCTGCCTGATCGATCACCTTTACTGCCAGTACTTTGAAATCTTTATCCACTCCCACCATAGTTTGCACTGTGCTGGAATAGCCGATCTCGGCAGCAATGAAGGTGTAGCCAAGGATTTCGTCCGTGGCGGGGTCTTTGGCCACGAAGTATTTATCCCCGCTTGAGCTTTGCACTTCGGTAAAAGTAGCACCGGGGATGAGAGCCTCACGCGTTGCCACTTCTTCTTTGGCTTTACGCTCAGCGATCACCGGAGCGGTGAGAGTATTGATATAAGCCAGTATCCCGCTGGCAACTGCGCAAAAAATGAACAAGATGATTCCAAGTTTCAGATAGTACATCATTTTTTCACCTTCCCAAACGCTTTAGGTACGGTAAGCATATCGATAAGAGGGGTCATAACGTTCATGAAGAGAATGCTGTAGCTAACTCCCTCGGGATATCCGCCCACCAGCCTGATTACCACGGTCAGCAAGCCGCAACCGATGCCAAAGATGATTCTGCCCTTCTTAGTTAAGGGTGTAGTGGTATAATCTGTCGCCATGAAGAAAGCGCCCAGCATCAGACCACCGGAAAAGATATGGAAGAAGGGCAACATTACCGAAGTGCCGCTCCCAGGGATTCCTCCAAACAAGAAGCTGAGCACAAACACCGTGCCGATGTAAAATAGCGGAATGCGCCATTCTATAATATTTCGATACAAGAGATAAGCAGCACCAAGCAGCAACGCAAATGCGGATACTTCCCCGATACAGCCACCGATGTTTCCCCAGAAGAGGCTCTTCAGAGTTTCCATCTCGGTTAAGCTGCCAAATATTCTGCCACCCAGATCAATGCCCCCAGCCTGAGCGTTTATTTCGGATACAAAACTTGAATCCCGCAGGGTTTTGGCAACATTCAGGGGAGTGGCGGAAGTAACCAGTTCATAGGCTTTTGGAGATAACTGCTCCAGGTTGGTGGCGATGCGGCTGAGATTGTTCAATCCACTCATCGCCGAGCCTTTTACTGCCACCCAACCGGCTGTCATCTGTGTAGGCCAACTGGCCAAAAGAAATGCTCTTCCTAAAAGAGCAGGGTTTACTGGATTGTTGCCCAGGCCACCAAAAACCTGTTTGCCAACCGCTATGGCAAACACCGCGCCAATGATGGGTAACCAGATGGGCGCCCCGGCATGGATATTGAATGCCAATAGCAAGCCGGTGAGAAAAGCAGAACCGTCGTGCACAGTAACCGGCTGTTTACGCAGCTTTTGAATGATTGCTTCGCAAACTACGGCAGCCACTGCTCCCGTAAGGGAAAGCAACAGTGCCCTAAAGCCCCAATAGTATGTGGCAAAAATTAGCGCCGGAACCAGAGCCAGCACCACATTCCACATTACAGATTTTACGGTGCTACGGTCGTGCACGTGAGGTGCGGGAGATACGATCAATTTATCTTTGCTGTTCATAATCACTTCTTCCTTTGGGCTTCAGCATAGCGAATTTTCCCTGTGTCGATCCATTGCACAAGCCGGATATGCGCCGGGCATACATAGGCGCAACTGCCACATTTGATGCAATCATTTAGCCCTGCCTTCACCGCCATATCCAGATCTTTGTACTTTACGGCATTGGCGATGATGGAGGGCACCAGATTCATGGGGCAGATATCCACACAACGCGCGCATCGCAGGCAGGTGTGTTCCGCCATAGATTTTGCTTCTATTTCGCCGAACAACACCAAACCGCTACTGCCCTTGGTCATAGCCGCGTCCAGAGAAGGTAGGGCAAAGCCCATCATGGGTCCTCCGGAGATCGCTTTACCAAGCGCTGCAGTAGTTCCTCCGCAGGCTTCCACCAGTTCGCTGTACATAGTTCCGATGGGTGCCAGAAAGTTTTGGGGATTTTTGACGATTGGGCCAGTAACGCTGATTACTCTTTCAATGAGTGGCTTGCTGTATCTGGATGCCTCGTAGACCGCTACTGCGGTTCCGACGTTTTGAACCACAACGCCCACTGCCATAGGCAAACCGCCCGCGGGTACTTTCCTTCCGGTAGCAGCATAGATCAATTGCTTCTCTGCGCCTTGGGGATATTGCATCTTCAGCGCTACTACTTCCAAATCCTTTTCTTTGCCACAAAGCTTTTCCATCAGGCTGATGGCATCCGGTTTATTCGCCTCAATGCCGATCATGCCCTTTTTGGCTCCGGTAATCTTCATGATGATTCTGAGCCCGTGCAGAATGTCCTCAGCGCGCTCCAGCATCAGCCGGTAATCGCTGGTCAAAAATGGTTCGCATTCCACCCCATTCAAGACCACAATGTCAATGGGCTTATCCGCAGGGGGTGAAAGCTTCACGTGAGTGGGAAATCCGGCTCCGCCCATGCCACAAATACCGGCGGCTGCAATACGTTCTTTCAAAATATCGGTCGGGAGATCCAAAAAGTTCTCATCGTTAGTTAGCTCCACCATGGTATCATTTCCGTCTGAGATAATCTCGATCGCGGAAGACATCGCCCCGGTGGGATGCATAAATTTGCTAATTTTACTTACTTTCCCGCTTATTGAAGCATGCTGCGTAAGGGAAACAAAACCCGAGGGCTCGGCAATCACTTGTCCCTTTAGCACTTCATCGCCAACTGAAACGATAGGTGTGGAGGGGGCTCCAATATGTTGAGAAAGGTGAATTATCACCCGGTTGGGGGTGGGAAATTTGCTGATGGCTGCGGCTTTTGAATAATGCTTTTCATCGTGGGGGTGAATCCCTCCAGGAAAGGTCTTTAAACGCATTAACTCTCCCACAGGCTTCTAAAACAAAGCCCAATCTTAGTTTTTTGCCAATTTTCTGATCTAAGCAGATTAGGCAAGGAATTTTTTTTGCAAATATATCCTACAATTCTTGCAGGCTTTCATCGATCCCTTTCCGAATTTCATACCAGAAGTCAAAAGCTGCTGCCTTTTTGTCCTCCGCAAATCTACATAACCACTCTGCTAGATCCTCATCGCTACAATCTGCAGACATCCTCAGAAGCGCTTGATGCACATAGTCTATGCTCCGTTCAGCTTCCCAAAATACCGATGCATTGCGGCAATTGATCCGACGGGCTGTGATGTGTGTGGAAAGCTCCAGTTCTTTACTAAGCCCAAACAACTCCTCTACAATCCGGGGCAACATCTCCTCCGCCCAGGCGCGATGGAAACGGCAGACCCCGAGGTTGTCCAGCATCAGCTCCGTCTTCATTCTATCCGCGTTCACTTTACCCAGATAGCGGGGCTTAAAATACTGATTTCCATAATACATGTAGTATCTACCCATTGCCGGCATCGGGCTCAGCACTCCGGGAGACCAATATTGATTTGGCACCATCCAGCCCCGGCGCCCAAAGGAATTGAACACAAAGCTGTCCATCAAAGGCTGCCCTTTTGCCCGGGAAAGCCTCCGGGCATATTTTCTGGCGCCCTCTTCCAGATTGATTGCTCTCTGACTGCCGATCATGTTTTGCAATAGTCTGCAACCTAGCTCGGAATTATGCCGGGAGTCCTCAATTGTATCAAAAGCCTTTGCATCCCATCTGGGCAGTTCATCCACTCCCAGTTCAGCGGGAGAAATTTGTCCGGTATCCAGACAATCCATCAGCCATGCCAGAAATCCTCCCACAGAGATGGCATCGAACCCCAAGCTATCGGCTTTATGGCAAAGCCTTTCTGCGGCACGTTGATCAAAAACTCCGCAAAGCGGACCCAAAGCCTGATAGGGCTCGTAGTCTTTTTTATAGATGCCTTCATATTTTTTGCAGACTGCCACGCAGGGCTCTCCGCAGGTATGCTGTTTTTTAGGAATGATAGTTTCGTTGTTAAATTGCTTCAGATAGTGATTTTTGATATGTATCAGGTGAAACTCGCGCCGATCCTTTTCGCTCCAAAACATACTGCGATAGTTGAATGCCAACAGCGTATCCCGATTATTGTTGAAATTCACACCAAAGGTACCGCCGGTTTCCACTTCCGGATCGAAGCGATACTTCTTGGTGGCTTCCATATCTTTTGCCACCATCTTTTGTTCATAACGCGCCTGAAACCACTCATCCGCCACCTTACGATCCCGGAAGTCCTCATCTATATGGGTGCCGCCATAGATGATGGCGCAGATGCCATGCTGTTGAAAGAGCTTGGAGCCCAATCCTCCTCTGCCTGCCCAGGTATCGATATGGCTCAGGTTACCGTCCTTGATTGGAACCGAAACCACCCCGCCGATATCGCTGTATTTTGCTGCCGGACCCACCGCCAGGACACGAGGATCGTTTTCGTAGCGCTTGTGATACTTTTCATGCATATGATGCAGCAAACTATATACACCATCTTTCTGCCAGATCAGCTCCGGATTTACAGCGTCCAGATCCAGCTCTATCTCTTCGCCATGATTACGGTTCAGCACCATCACCTTGGGATTTGGAGCCTTGCCGATGATGGAGATCATATTGATGCCCAGATTGTCAAAAACCAGGCCCGCACCACCCATGCTGGAGATATAGAATCCACCCCAAGCCGGGGAAAATCCCGTGAAGATCAAGCGGTTTGAACCGGGAAATATCGAGCCTGCCAATATGCCTACTCCAATATTGAGTGAGTTATACTTCCCGGATAGATGCAGACCCAGATCCACCGGACCAAAGAAATCCCCCAAAGGATAGCGCTGGATGCGATAAAAGCCTGTAGCAGCATCCACTATAAGTACTTTCAGATTGTGGTTCATGCAGCCTCCGGATCAGCCATATAAGATAGATTTGATCAAAAGCGGAATCAACAGCTCGTGTTGTCCGATAAAGTAGTAACCTCTTCCCGAACCTTCTACCGGCCTTTGCACCACGTTTACCCGGGCACGGTAATGCTGATTCATATCAAAGACCGCCGTGCTGAAATCCTGAACTTCCCCATATATGTTACGCGCCAGATTCAAGGCCTTCAGAAATACTTCAGGAAGGATCACTGCCGAGCCAAAATTCAGATACACTCCGCCATCATTCAAGCCCGCAATCCTTTTACTGAGGATTCTGAAATCCCGCAGAGAACAATCCCCAATCGCCTTACCATCCGCGCAAGGTGTTTGATGGATGATATCGGTGCCGATAGCCACGTGCACGGTAACGGGCACTTTGTGCTTATAAGCCATGCCCAGAAGTGATAGCTCCAAATTGGGTGCCTTTCTTAATATCTCTTTACCCATGGCTTCACCCAGCCCAAGCCCCTGTTTGCTGCCATCGGAGATGCATTTATTGATATTATAGCAAGTCTCAAATGCCAGCCCAAAAGATCCGTCCTTCAGCGCGGTGGATACATCCTCCGAGGTATTGCCATAGAAGGCAATCTCGTAATCGTGAATGATTACAGAACCATTCACCGCAATCGCAGAAATGTATCCGGCTTCGATCAGTTCTATGACAATCGGCGCCAGCCCACACTTGATTACGTGTCCACCCATACCCAGGATGATTGCTCTTCCCCGGCGTTTTGCTGCACGGCAATTTTCCACCAATTCTCTTAGATCTTTGGCACTCAGGATATGTGGCAGACTATTTAAGAGTGCGGAGGTATCTACCTTACCTTTTTGAGCAAACTGATCCATATCCACTTTGCTGAATCTGTCTTTGATGGAATACGTTCTTATCTGCGAAAGATCAATCTCATCGTACACGCTCACGGTAACGCTCCTCTTCGCTGAAAATGCAGCCACAATACTGTTGCCGATACATCCCCGCTTCTTTGGAAAGCCGGATTCCTTCCTGCCACAATTTCCGCCAGTCCTCATAGAAGAACTCTACATCATAGCGTTCCGCCAGCTCTTCACAGATGCGAATTATTCGCTCATGATTCTGATAGCGGCTATACAGAAGGGTCGCGCTGAAAGCCGGAAATCCTTCTGCCACTGCGCGTTTTGCCACCGCTTCCAGCCTGCTTTGATAGCAGTATTCGCAGCGCTCTGAGATATTATCCAGAGTGTTCTGCAAAAAACCCACCAGACCGTAGTCATCTTCCTCAAAGAGTTCAAATCCCTCTTTAGCGGCAAAGTCGCGCAGGGTATCACGCCGTTTTTGATATTCATGAAGGGGATGAATATTGGGATTGTACCAAAAAGCGGCAAGCTGATGCCCTGCCTCTTTC
>CAZJJH010000066.1:0-7986 GCA_964546265.1 uncultured Candidatus Cloacimonadota bacterium | reverse complement strand
GCCGTTATTTGTGGCGATCGACAGGTTCACACCATCGTAACCCGTCTCCAAGCCATAGTCGTGCATGAAGCTGAGGTTGCTATCTTCTTCCAGAGTGTAGTGAGGAGTGTAGAGGTGATATTGAACGTTGAAGGGATATTCACCGCTCATGTTTGAACCCCATACTTTTTCACCACTGTAGGCATTAACGTTTTGCGGCAGATCCCAAGTCCAGCCGGTTTCGGAGACGAAATTACCATTGCTATTCTCAAAATCGTGTTCTACATTAGGTAGATTGTAGGGAATATGGATAGTAATTTCCATGCTCTCGGAGCTTTCCGGGACAGCACTGAAATCGAAAGGAATGTAATCTTCCGTGATGGTTGCGCCGGCAAAATCCACATTAAATGCCAATTGCATGATCTGGTTTGCGCCGATGTTGATACCGGTCATTTCGGCATTGGTGATATTGATTCCGGGAACTTCCGTACTAAGGTTTACCTGCACGTTGCGGGCTTCCACCACGCTGGCGTTGCGCAAATTGATCACCAGATGCACTTCCTCTTCGGGATCGATGATACCGTCGAAATTGGCATCAGAATCGTCTATCATGAAGCTGTGGTAACGCAATTGAGCAGAATCCACCTGAACGGAGAAGGCACGATCCCAGCTTGATTCACCGGCGGTGATGTGGAGCTGGAAGTTGATTACTCTGCCGGCAGGGCAATCCTGCGCTACCGTGAATGTGAAAGGACTGCGGTTTACGCTGCTTTCACCTGCCGGAAGCGGGAAGTATTCACTGCTGGAATTTACCAGAGTAACATATGGATCTGCGCTACTGAGTTCGGCTGTGATATCCTGGGCATCCAGATTTCCGGAGTTTTCCAGCAAGATACCCATATTCACGGTTTCACCGGGTTCAACCACGTTGTTAGGATCTGCAAGATAGGTCTCGGCGATCAGCAGGTTTGCTGCTTCGTGATAAGTGGGAACATTGGTGATATATAGTGCTTTACCACTGCTCAATTGAGCTGCAGTAGAGGCATAGGTGTTGTTGAATGTATATTCCAGACCGCGGGTTCCGGTGTGATCCTCGATTCCGATGGTGCAGTAGTTTCCGTGTTCGTTTCCAGATTGGGAGTTCACATTATTGAAGGTGTGGTATTGGAATTTGATGGGGCCATCGCCTAAAGAGGTATTGTAAGTGGCCTGGTCGTATAAGATTACCTGGAAGGTCTCCGGAGAAGTGCCATTTTTACCATTACGTAAGTCATTCCACTCGATAATAAAGGAGTGGTTAGTGCGATCAAACATGGTGTATATTCCACTGCCGCTATGAGTTGCCAAATCATCCCAGAAGGGGGCTATCATCGGGCTGGGACCCATTGCACCGGGTAAACGGAAGTTACGGAATTCGCCGTTTTCGGTTACACCCATGGCGATAAAACCATTTGAGGATACTGTGATTTGATCGTACAATCTGCCATAAAAACGGAAGGGGAAAGGCAGATCTACAGTAGCTACAGATTGTGCGCCCACCTGGTCGCCTTCATCACTGCTGTTGTAGATATCCGAGATCGGCAAGGGTGTTCCCAAGCCGCCCTCGCCGGGAGCGATCGAAACCCAGTTGTAAGTAGTCATATCTTGATGATAAGGATCTGTCCAGTCGTAGATTACATAGCCATAGTTATCCGGACCGGTAGGGGTATCCTGAGCGGAAGTACCCACACTGAAATTAAAATCTACGATCTGTTCAAAACCTTCATCGTTATAAAGCCTTAAATACACAGGCATCTGCATTCCGGGAAGAGTCTGCGGACGCTGCCAGATCTGGAAAGTACCGGTAAGAATCTGATCATCATCAGTGAGGTTACCGATGAACGAGGTGTTGCTGATTATCGAAACCAAGTCATTGTGGGTATAGAGTCTGGCGGTAACGTTGTTTACCGGAACTGGGCCTACGTTGTTGATGCCAACTGTAATCTCAACAGTTTCGTCGGGATCGATGATCTGATCTCCGGGTACGCTGAGCGAGACAAAGTTGATTATCGGGGATTCCACCTGAATAAATTCCGATACTTCATATTCATTTCCAGAGCCATCACTCAGGTTCAGGTGCAAGCGCAGCATTGTTTCATGCGGTGTGGCGGGGTCGATCTCCACTACGAGCGGGCTGAGATTGTTTCCATCTGCTCCGCCGGAGATATTGGGATAAGAAATCTGGTTGTTCACGATATTCAGCCAGGGGCTATCGCTGCTAACGGTGCCGCTGATGTCTGCAATCGCGTTATCGCCGGTATTATGCAGACCGAAGAACAGTTCCAGAGTCTCGCCGGCAGAGGCAATGCCATTGTCGTTGCCAACCGATGCCCCGGCGCTGTCGTCATCAATGATAATTTCACCGGCTACCAGGGTCTCGGCATCTACGATGTCAATGAAGCTCTGTAGGGGTTTGAAATTGTGTTTGGAAATTGTAATTTCCCCAAACCCGGTTTCCATGGTTTCCGGTAAGATCAGGATTACGTTTCCTTCAATATCGGTGTAACCGCGGGCAAGGATGGTGGTTCCCAGAGAAAGCACTACAGAAGCGCCTTCTACGGGGTTGTTATCCTGATCCTTCACCGCCACATCCAAAAGCCTCAAGCCCAAGGGGATTTCGCTGTCTGTGGTGATCTGGAAGCTATCGGGAATACCGGTGTAAACTTCCATGGTGGGATCTCCCATCAAGTTGCACCAATGGGCAAATTTCTCTGCATTGTTAGGAGATGATACGCCAAACATCTGGTTCATGTAAAGTTTGCCATGAAGCATTGCTTCACCCATGGTGCGCATTTCATAGGCATAGATGCCCTCAAAGATGGCGCCGTGCAAAACGTTGTTGAAAGTTGTATGGGTGCTGGCAGTACTCATTCCGATGGCGGTTACAGAACCTTTCAAGGCAGCCGTTGTGCCATATCTGATAAGCTGTTCAGTTTCCCCGTTGCCGTTAGAATAGTTACCGGTAGCACAGGTGATGATCACAGCGTGAGGCAGTTTAAATCCATTGAAGAGAGCACTTTCTGTAGGAGGGCTAAAATCTATATAGCCCCGGAAACTGTAAAAGCTGATTCCTTCGTTGAAGGCAGTGTTTATTCCAGATACAAAGCTGGAAAAATTGCCGCCGTACATCTCGGTGAAAGTGTTATCCGGGTTCACTTCTGTTGCCATTTCCTTGATGTATTTATTGATGTACATGGTGGAGATTCCCGAAGGCTGGTTGTCACCCACCAAAAGCATGTGGTTCAACCAATCCGCGGTATTAAGATCCAGGTCGCGCTCGTACATATAGATCTTTTCCAGAAGCACGAGAAATTGGTTCAGGTTCTCCACGGAGATTCTTCCGATAAACACGTCGCCTAAAATGTCGCCGGGGGTCATGTGGGTATAAGGATAATCTGTTCCCCCACCATTATTGGTGAAAGCAGGAATCGGATAACTGCCGCCGGTATCACCGATCAGGATTACAAAATCCGGACGGGTGGCGGGATTGTTATATTGGTTGCGAATGTAGGTTTGAATGCTGGAAGTAGAAGTTCCGGCACTGGCGGAAGAGGTATTGGCGATATCAACATCCGCGCCTTTCTGACGCTTCCAGGTGGCATAACCATTCAAAGCGGCTAAAAATGCTGCATCAGTGGTATTGCCATGAATGATCAGATAGCGCGGGGGTGTATTGGCTACTACCATATCTCTGAAATCGTGATAATTCTGAATCAATGAGCTATAGGTTTTGTCGAAACTGGCGGATACCTGCTGCACCGGGGCGGGCAATTCGTTAATCGAATGTCCGGAATTGTAGTTCAGGCGCATGCGGATATCGCTGTGCACGGTAAGCTCTTGAGTTACGGGATTGTAACTGAAGGGATTTACCTGAACGGTTACCACGCGGAAATCGCGCAGGATCATGGGATCGCTATACTCAATGGCAGCAGCGGGATATTGCCCGCCACTGCTATAATATTCTGCATTTCGGACAAAGGCTTTGGGGCTTTCAAGCTCCGCACCCTGTTGGAGGGGGTATGCGTTGTAATCTGTTAAAATGCTTTGTTGGGAATCTATTACTTCAATCTCCACTCCACCCTGATATGGGATGGCAAAAGTGGTGGTGATCACCGGTAACTCCGGTAATCCACTTTTCATCAGAGTGCCCGATCCGGGTAACTCTATGCGATGGAATATCTGACCATCAGATTCCTGAGCAACTATCTGGTATTGTGGCAATTGAAATCTTACTTCCATGCCATTGTTATCTTGTAGTTGAATCTCAAAAGCAGACTTGAGCGAGGCAGGAATGTAACCTTCCTCTGCGGCGAAAGCAAGCCCTACTAAAAGGCTTACAAGCAACAGCATTGCTAATTTCTTCATTGGCTTTCCTCAACTGGGTTTGATTTACCTAGGCTTAATGCAAGTTCTGTTCCGTTTTTTCTACAGGTTGTAGTACAGCATCATCTCATGGGGATGGGGACGAGCCGCCAAAGCCTCATGTTCTGCGAGTTTGAGCTTGATGTGGCTTTCTATCAACTCTGTATTAAAAACATCTCCGGCTAGTAGAAACTCGTGATCATCCTGCAAGGCCTGCATCGCCTCAGCCAGATTCGCCGGAATCGAAAGCAAGCTCGCCTTTTTCTCTTCGCTCCAAGCAAATACATTATCATCAAATGGTCCCAGATTGTGTTTTGCCGGGTCAATTTTGTTTTTGATACCGTCCAGACCAGCCAGAAGGATTGCGCTCATTGCCAGATACGGGTTGCAAGTGGCATCGCCGGTGCGGAATTCAAAACGCTTCTCTTCGGGACTGTTGGCATATTTGGGAATGCGGATTGCGGCAGAGCGGTTTGCCAGACCGTAAAAAAGCTTTACCGGAGCTTCAAAGCCGGGAAGCAGCCGCTTGAAACTGTTGGTGGAAGGGTTGGTGAAGGCAACTAAAGCACGACCGTGGTAGAGGATACCGCCGATAAACCAGATAGCTTCTTTGGAGAGATCCGCATAACCACCCTTTTTATAGAATATGTTTTTACCATTCTTGTGTAGCATCATATGGAAATGCATCCCATTCCCGGCATGATTGAACACCGGTTTGGGCATAAAGGTGGCGGTTAAGCCATGTTCCAGAGCAGTTCTGCGAATGATGTCTTTCATTACCATGGTATCGTCACAGATCTTGGGAAAGTCCAGAAGCTCTGTCTCGATCTCCTGCTGGGAAGAAAGGCCCACCTCGTGATGGTGATAGCGAACTTTGATGCCCAGCTCTTCCATGTGTTCCACCATCTCCTGGCGAATCTCATAGAATCTGTCAAAAGGAGTATCGGCATGATAGCCTTTTACATCCTGTCTGCTTACGCCATCCAGATCTTCAAAATCTTCCGGAAGGGCGTCCTTGCTCTCGCTGGAAGCAATGTTGAATCCGCTGGAAAAGGGATCGGAATAGAATTGCACTGTGTCGAAGAGATGATACTCTAATTCTGGAATCCAGGTAGAAGCATCCGCTATCTTGGTGCTCTTCATATATTCATGAGCTCTCAGGGCCACGCTGCGAGGATCCTTCTTGATGCCAATCCTGGTTTCAGCATCGCAAATGGAACAGATCAACCTTAGGGTAGGGACTTCGTAGAAGGGGTCAATTTGTGCGGTATTGATATCCGGCATCAATACCATGTCTCCGCTTTCCACACTTCTCATCCCGGGGATGGAAGAGCCATCGAAAGGCACGCCACGCTTTAGCACGGTCTCAATTCTGCGGGCAGGGAAGGTGATGTGATACCACTTTCCATCCAGGCCGCAATACTTGAGGTCGATTGCCTGTACTTCGTTTTCGGCAATCATTTTTTGTAGTGTTTTTTGGTCCATTTTGTTCTCCGTATATGTATTTTTTTATTATGTTAGAAGGGCAAGCCCAAAAGCCGCATTGTAAAGCCCACCGGGGGCAGGATCAACTTACCGATAAGATTGAGCCCCAGCAGGTTGGAACCGATGATGATGGCAAAAAGATACAGCATCCCCTTTCGTTCCTGCGCCGTCCACTTGAAATATGCCTGATCCGAAAGAAACATTCCCAATACCTTGGATCCATCCAGAGGTGGCACCGGAATCAGGTTAAAGAATGCCAATAGCAGGTTCAGAAAGATCACATATATAAGAATTCCCTGCACAAATGGCAAAGCGGCACAGAGATGAAAGATGACGCTCAATATAATCGCGATCAGAATGTTGGACACAGGTCCCGCCAGTGCCGTAAATCCAGAATCCCGCTTGAAATTGCGGAAGTTATAGGGATTGAAGGGTACTGGTTTGGCGTATCCGTAGATGAAGCCCGCACTGAAATAGAGAATAAGGGGCAGTATCACCGTCCCAAATGGATCGATATGTTTCTTGGGATTAAAGCTCAAGCGCCCGGCTCTTTGTGCGGAATCGTCTCCTAGAGCAAAAGCGGCAAAAGCGTGGCTTACTTCGTGGATTATGATGCTGTAAAACACCATCAGTATTATCGCGGCATTACTGATCAGGCTATACAGATTCACTCTATCTCCCTCATGCTTTCTTTATCTTGATGAATTTACGCTTACCGGCGCGCAAGACAGCGCCATCGGTGATGCTTACTTCGGCGTCGAAGGCTGTGATCTTTTCAGAATCCAGGCTCACGCCTCCGCCTTGAATGAGGCGTTTAGCTTCACCATTGGAAGAGCACAATCCGCTTTGCACCAATAGCTGGACAAGCTTTAGGCTTTCTTCACGAACCTGGTATTCCGGCATCTCGTCCGGGATCTCTTTTTTAGAGAAAAGCTTTTCAAAGCTCTCCTGAGCTTGATTGGCTTCATCTTCACCGTGGTAGAGCTTCACGATCTCCCAGGCCAGACGCTTTTTAAGAATCATCGGATTTGTGCCTTGTGACAGTTCCTGTTTCACCATTTCCAATTGCTCTGGATCGTAGGATGTGGCATAGGTATAGTAATTTATGATCAGGCTGTCCGGAATGCTCATTACCTTGCCATACTTCTCTTTAGGGATATCAAACACAGCGATGTAGTTATTCAGCGATTTTCCCATCTTATTCACTCCATCGGTGCCCAGAAGAATCGGGGAAAGAACCGCGATCTGCTGTTCCATACCGTAGTAACGTTGCATATCGCGTCCGCAAAGAATATTAAATTTCTGTTCAGTAGCGCCCAGTTCCACGTCACTTTCAATCGCTACAGAATCGTAACCCTGCAGAACGGGGTACATCAGTTCATGCATTCCCAGGGAAAGTCCTTGTTCATAGCGGTTGCGGAAGGTATCGTGCGCCATAAACTGAGCCAGAGTAAATTTTCCCAAAAGCTTCAGCACTTCCGCCATCCCCATTTCCTGGAACCACTCGCTTTGATAGCGGATCTCGGTTTGTTCCGGTTTCAGAATAGTAAAGAGCTGATCCATATATCTTTCGCTGTTTATTTTAATCTGTTCGTGGCTGAGCGGGGGACGGGATTCATCTCTGCCTGTGGGATCACCTATCTGAGCGGTGAAATCTCCGATAATAATCACTCCTGTATGCCCCAGATCCTGAAAATCGCGCATTTTCCGAATCGGTACCAAATGCCCGATATGGATCTCATGTCCGGTGGGATCGATACCATATTTAACGCGCAAGGGTTTGCCGCTCTTTGCGCTCTTTGCCAGCTTGGCTTTCAGTTCTTCCAGCGGGATTATTTCTTCTACACTTTTCGTTATTAGTTTTAGTTCTTGTTCAAAGTTCATTATGCATCTTCCTGTAAGGATTTATAGGGTTCGTGCATATTGCGCGGCAGGGCTTTTCTTGTCAAGAGGGGATATATTTTAAGAGATAAGTCCATAGCGTAGCGAAGGACTGGAGCTGATAGCATTCCTTCGCTACGCGTATGACTTTCTTAGGAGCCGGGTCAATCCGCCTTATTATGAATTCAAAGCTGAATGATTCCCACACTCCATATACTTTGTAAAAACGTCTGGGAAGCT
>CAZJJH010000065.1:0-8014 GCA_964546265.1 uncultured Candidatus Cloacimonadota bacterium | reverse complement strand
CGGGAGCTATCCAATTTGAATTCTTCCCCACCACTCTTTCTCAAACAATCCGCTTGCAAATTCAAACCCCGGTTGGTTCCAATATCGAAGAAACCAAAGCGATTGTGGAGGAAGTAGAAGAATACATCCGCACTATGCCGCAAAAGGATGATGTGCTGTATGTGGTTTCCAACGTGGGCGCAATGGGCGGAGAAACACAGCGAAACTTTGTTTCCAACGCTGCTCAGATCAATATAGACCTGGTAGATGTAAAGGAAATGAAGCACAGTCACGACGACATCCAAAACGGGATCAGAAAGTTTTGTGAGGGTTTGCCGGGATTGTATTCATACCGTTTCTCTCAGGGACGCAGCGGACCGCCGGTGGGCAACGATGTGGATATCCGGATCAAAGGACCCAGCTTGGAACGCCTGGCATATATAAGCGATATCATCAAAGCATATCTTCGCGATATCCCGGGAGTTACGGATATCGATGATACCTACGATGCCGGCAAAAAAGAAGTACGTATCCTTCCCGATCACGATAAGCTTGCTCTCCATGGGCTTACCGTAGCGCAAATTGCCGGAACCATCCGCACGGCGTCTAACGGTGCTGAGATCAGCCAATATCGTGGAGAAGGAGTGGATGAGTATCCCCTGATCCTCAAACTTCAAGACGAATTTACCCAAGATATCGAAAATCTAAAGGATCTCAAGATACGTACCCGCGGCGGATATCTGGTAGCAATTCGGGATTTAGCAGATTTTGAGATTGCTTCATCCATCTCCCGGATTGAGCATCGGGATGGGGACAGGCTTTTGCAGGTTACTGCCAGCGTAAGCAGCTATGAGGAAGATGGCAAGAGTAAAAGGCGCTCTCCTGCTGAAGTTCAGGATATCCTTGCCGGAAGCAGATTCTCAGAAGAAGAGGGGCTACTGGCAAACTTCAGCGCGCGTTTCCCGGGCTATAGTTACGAATTTGGAGGCGTGCAGGAAGAACAGCGTAAAAGCTATGCTTCCCTGGGGCGCTTGTTTGTCCTCGCGTTGCTATTGATCTACACTATCCTTGCCAGCCAGTTTCGCAGCTATGTGCAGCCGATCGTGGTGATGATGACCATTCCTTTCGCTTTTATCGGCGTGATCTTCGGGCTTCTTGTTACGGGATTACCCTTCTCGCTGAATACCCTGATCTCCGTTGTTGCGCTGGCGGGAGTGGTGGTAAATAACGCCATAATTCTAATAGACTTCATCAATCAGGAACGGGATAAGGGGGTAGATCGCTGGCACGCGATCATCACAAGCGGTTCTGTGCGGCTGCGTCCGATCATCCTTACCACTACTACCACTGTGGCGGGCATGCTGCCGCTGGTGTTTTCTTCCGATCCTTCGTCACAAGCATGGCGTCCGCTGGCGGTAAGTTTCACCTTTGGTTTGCTCTTTGCCAGCTTGCTTACTTTGTTCATTATCCCCGTAATTTACTCCATGGTGGATTCCTTTTTTGGAAAACTTGGCTTGACCAGATTCAAGGAGCATAAAAAGTTTGCCGAAGTAATGGAATGCAAAACTAACGAGGATTAAAAAGGAGAAATGATGCAAGCCTACATTGATTGGGTACACAGCTGGCCCATCCTGAGTGCGATGATCCAATTTGCCATTCTTGGCACCCTGGGAGAGATAGTATCCAAATGGTTGATTCAAAAGAACTTCAAATATCCCTTCGGGCTTGGTATTACCCTGTGGAAAATGGTGGTTTGGGCGATATTGGCAATCGGAATAAAATATGCCTTCAAGGGCTTTGGCGGGTTTTTGGATCTGCTGATTGAGGCTGGGATGTGGCCCGCTTTCTCGCCGGGAAGCTTTGCTTATGCCCTCTCGCTATCTGCCCTGATGAATCTTCAATTTGGACTTACTCTGGTAGTTATGCACAGGGTTCTGGACAATATTCCAGAAAGTGTGAAGAACTGGAAGAACTTGGATAAGAGCATGTACAGCTTGCTCTGGTTCTGGATTCCCGCCCATACTGTTACATTTCTGATGCCGGACGCGCTTCGGATCGGGCTTGCGGCAGTGTGGTCTGTGGCTTTGGGACTCATCCTTGGATTCTATAACCGAAAGTAATTCAGTCCAGCAAAGACATTCGCCACCCAGCCCGATGCTTTTACCGGCATTGTTCTGGGTGGCAGGTTTTTTATTAGTAAGATACCTCTTTCCTCAGCCGGGCTTGTATCTTGGCATCGCTGCTGTGGCTCTCCTGGCAGGAATATTCTGTAAAGCGAGCCGCAATGTATTTATCCTGATCCTTTTCCTGGCGATGGGTGCTTTGCGCTATACACAGGAAGAAAAAGCACCTTCTGCTTTGCTAAGCCTGTTGCAAGAACGGGGAAGGATCCGGCAAAATACAGAATTCATAGTGCAGACCCGGCTTTCCGAGGGAGTTTACCAGATTCAATTAAAGAAGATTGCCGGGCTTTCCGTAGATGAAAAACTCCTGCTTTACAGTTCAGAGGACTTACACTTGGGCACAGGCTACAGCGCGCTTTCAGATTTGCGCTACTTGGTCAAGGATCCCGTGCTGGATGTGTATCCTAAGCGCTTTGAAGCGATTCTAAAGCCTGTTTTACCCTTGCAGGAACTGGATCAGGAAGCGGTTAAAAATCCAATTCAATATGTACGGGATTGGGCAAACAACAGGCTGGATCTCAGCTTGGGGAGATACGCTCCCCTGGCAAAAGCCTTGCTTTTAGGCGATGCCGATTTCAAGCGTGAGCGCAGGCAGGATCTGAGCCGGGCGGGGATTACGCACTTGATCGTGGTAAGCGGATTGCACGTGGCTCTACTCAGCCTCATCATAATGGTCGTGCTCAGGTTTTTTCTCCCATTAAGAATTGCCGAGCTGTTGTTCATGCTTGTTTTGCTCTTTTTTGCCGCGCTCAACAATTGGGCTCCGCCAATCCTCAGAGCAATGCTGATGATAGATCTGATGATCATATCCCGCTGGCTGTCCCGCCCATTGGCGGCGGCTCAGAACCTATCGGTTTCTTTGTTCATTATCACCTTGATTAATCCCATGGAGCTTTTTCAGTTGGGTCTGCAGCTGTCGTTTCTCTGTGTGGCGTTGATCGTATTTGCGCTGCCTTACGGCTTCAGGAAAAATGCCTCCAACCCGCTGAAAAGAATGCTTCTGGCACTAGGTCGCTACATGCTGGTGAGCCTGATTGTAGGTTTGGGGATTATGCCGCTCAGCCTCTACTATTTTGGCAGTGCTTCGCTAAATGGGATCATCGGCAATCTGTTGGGCCTGCCGCTTATCATGCTTCTGTTGGGGCTTTCCATCCTGTGTTTGCTTTTTCCCTTCCGAGCTTTTGTGTTAAGTTTCCAGGTTCTGAGCGATCTGTGGGATATGTGGTTGAGTCTTTGCGCTCGCATGCCTTTTGCTCTGGAATCATACTGGATTTCCTTTTCCCAGGTAGTAGCGATAGGTCTGTTATTTCTTCTGTTTATTCTGGTGCTGAAAGGGCGTGTTTGGCGTTATAGATACTTTGTATTACCCTCACTGCTGATGGCGTTTATGTTGTGGAATATACCCCAGCGGCATAAAAATGAGTTGTACATCTTCAATGCCGGAGTGGCAGATTGCAGCTTGATTTTTGCTGACGATGGCAGTTCCATGATGATAGATACCGGCGGCATCTCTGGAATCCGGGCAGAGACTGACCTGCGGAGTAATAAGTCCAGACCTTCCTGGATGCAAAAAAAACTCTTAGTGTGGTTAGCACGAAACAAGGTTAAAAGCCTGGATTATCTGCTGTTAACTCATATGCACAGCGACCATGCCGGGGGGCTTGAAGACGCCCTAAAATCTCTTAATGTGAAACATCTGATACTTAGTGAGCAGGATCTGAACAGTCAGTTGTTTAGTGATCTCAGACACAGGCTTGAGCTGGATGGAGTAAAGATCATCAGCATTCAGGATACAATGAGGATCAGTTTGGGCAAGAATTCGCTTAAGATACTGCATCCGGGCGGGAATTTTCCCGATCCGAACAATAGGTCTTTGGTAGTGAAATACTACAGTCCCAAAGCAACCTTTCTCTTCACCGGAGATATCGAAGCAGAGGCAGAAGCTTCACTTTTAAAGCGCTATCCCTCAGACTTGCAGGCGGATATTCTGAAGCTTGCGCATCACGGCTCACGAGGTTCCTCCACCCCGGAATTCCTGATGGCAGTACAAGCCATCGAGGCTGTGATCTGCAGTTCTGAAAGTAACATTTACGGTTTTCCACATACTGAAACTCTTGCCAGATTGAAGAGGCTGAACATAAACACGCGTTATACATACAACGGCACTTTGCGATATTACACCCAATAGTGGCGCTGGATGAATTCACATGCCACATTGTGGGCTGGCGGCGATACGGAATCCGTGCTTGACAGATATTCGCCAAAGCCGGAGCATGCCCCCTGTGCTTGATATGCGCAAATACGGGGAGGAACGATGGTATCCCACAAAGCACTCGACACAGTGCTCATTATTTTAGCTTTGCTGGCAAGCCTGATGGTAGTATCCTCGGCAATACAGATCCTGCGGGGGGGAGACATCTTACAGACCTTTTCGCAGGTCACCATGCAGGTGATATACATAATCTTTGCCATTACGATCGTATTGATTGTGCTGGTATTGGTATTGGAAAACTCATCTCCGGTTCATACCCTGGCATGGATCATGGTGCTCATCTTTTTGCCGGTAGTGGGCTTTGTGCTATATCTGTTTTTCGGCAGAAACTGGCGCAAAACCAAGCTTTTTAACCGTAAAGAGCTGTTTGATAACAGGGTGCTGGAGGATCTTGGATCCAGATTCCCCTCGTTTTCCGGCAGCCTGTTGCAGGACGGTCTGGAGCACAAGCTGCACCGCCTGTTGAAAAACAATAGTAAGGCGATTCTTACTACATACAACGAGATAGATTTGCTCAGCGATACCACCATTGCTTTTTCCGCTATTTGTGATGGCATCAGCGCGGCCCGCCACCACGTACATCTGGAGTATTTCTTCATTGCTGCTGATTCCACCGGCAACTATCTGAAGGATCTGCTAATCCGAAAAGCCCGGGAAGGTGTAGAAATCCGTTTTATTTATGATGATGTGGCTTGCTGGAAACTTCCGCGCCGCTTCAAGCGTGAATTACGGGAAGCGGGCGTGCAATTTGTCCCTTTCATGCCGGTGTGGATTCCATTTCTGAACAGCCGCATGAACTATCGCAATCATCGCAAACTGGTAGTGGTGGATGGTCATACTGCCTATCTGGGTGGACTCAACATCGGAGATCAATACCTGGGCAGAGATGCGTACTTTGGTTATTGGCGGGATTCCTTAGCAATCATTAGAGGACAGAGTGTCCTCAGTTTTCAAGCCATCTTCATGGTAGATTGGTTCTTTGTAAGCGGAGAGAATCTGTTTGAAAATGACGGCTTTTCCAGATATACTGAACAGAGCGAGATTGACAAAGTAAAAAGGGTCTCTTTGGTACAGGCAGTTGCCAGCGGACCGGATACAAACCATGCCAATATCCTGCAACTATATTTTTCGGCAATAGCCAACGCGCAATATTCCATTCGCATCAATACCCCTTATCTGATCTTGAATGAAGCTCTGCTGATGGCGCTAAAAACAGCGGCTATCAGTGGTGTGAAGGTGCAGATTATATTACCGTCAAAGCCAGACCATTTCATTGTTTACTGGGGTTCCCGTTCTTACATCGGGGAGCTTCTGGAAGTAGGCATCGAGATCTACGAATACACCCGCGGATTTATGCATGCCAAGATCATCATCGTAGATAATGAAGTATTGGGCCTGGGTACAGCAAATATGGATCTGCGTAGTTTTAATCACAATTTTGAGCTAACCGCGCTTATCTACGACGACGAGATCGTGGATAAGGCCAGTGATGCCTTTAGTGAGGATCTCAGCTTTTCCCGGCGTATTACGGTGGATGAATTTGATAAAAGAGGTTTGGTGGAACGCAGCAAGGAATCCATCTGCAGATTGTTTTCACCTTTGTTATAAGGAGTTGATATGCGTTTTATTGTAGAAGATTTTGCTAAAGATATTCTTAGATCTGCTCTGGACTTGATCCGGGATCGTTGCATAATGGTATTTCCCACCCGCGCTTCTGCGGAGATTGCTCGCCGAAGTTTTGAACCCAGCTGGAATCTGCAAGAGATTCACTGGCTCACCATGGAAGATTTCAAGCGCGTGCTTTTAGCAAAAGACACACCTGTTATGGAGGATGAGAAACGGCTTTTGTGTCTGTGGCAGATACTTTCTGCGGAGGATAAGGACTTTTTCCATTTAGCGCAATATCAGGATCTGGTAGAATGGGGCGGGAATTTCTTCCGCTTTTTGGAAGAATTCAGAGAGGCAAATCGCCCTATCGAAGACTTGGTAAATCTTTCCCAGGATCCCCTTTTATACATCCGCGCCTGGCAGGAGGAGCATCTGAAGCGCATCCACGGGATCGTTTCGGATTACCGGTCTTTTGTAGAGAAGCTCGGTTTTACAGATCCCATATTTACTGACCTGACCCAGCAGATCTACATCCCCTGGGAAGGATACCGCATCGTATTTGTAAACCAGTTTTATTTCAGCAAATTGGAGCAGAATCTCATCGCTTTGTGTGAAGCTTCCCTTGCAGAAGTTATCTTATTGAACCACGAGGTGAAGCATACTGAAAGTAGCCTGCAGAAGCCTGAGTTTGATCCCCGCAAATCCAATATGCTGGAAGGGCTGAAAGAGAGGCTGAGAATCTACGAATGTGAGAGCGAGGAGCAGGCAGCTTGGGCATTCCTGGCTTTGCAGGAGCCAAGGAAGAATGCCGCGATAATAGATAGCTCTTTCTCTCAGAAAGCCTACAGTGCACTTTTCCCCCCGGAAATGGTGGGGAGCCCATATCGTCTGGAGATTTCCCACAGCTTGCTATTCAGGTTTCTGAGCCTGCTTTTGGAACTGGCTCAGAGCCAAAAAGGCAGCGCCGGATATGTTCCTCTCAGCATCATCAGCCGCTATTGCCTGGATGAGGATGTTTGCGCCATAGTTCTAAAAAACTGGAATTCAACAAGGCAGAATATGCTGAACCGGGAAATATTCAAGCTGGCAGACACAGCCGTGATAGTCCTGGATATCCATCCTGCGCAGCAGTTCACGGATTTTGAAAGCAAGGCATTTGCCTACCCGCATCTCTTTGCGCTGTGCAAAGAGCTCTTTAGCATAGTAGAGAAAATACTGCAGATTAGTAGAATCGCAGACCTTAGTGAACTCTTCACAAACGAATTGGAGCCCAAAAAGCTCTGCAGCCAGGATGAACTGAATAAAACGGATATTCTGGAGCAATTCTGGAAAGCCCTGGCAAATTTCAGTGCTATCGAAAGCCTGAATGTGGTGCGGGATTGGAGCTTGATCTTTGATGAACCGGGGATCGGCATTTTCGATCTGTGGATATCCTTCTTGAAGCCTGTAACACTTAGCTACACCAGCCTGGAATCCTATGGCGAGCGTTGGGAAATCACAAATCTATTAGATTCCCGCAACCGTAGTTTCGACGCCGTGGCGGTTTTGCAGGTAGTGGAAGGCGTATTGCCCCAGTCTCCGGGCTCGGTTTGGCTGCTAAATGAGAATCAGCGGGCAAAGCTGGGATTGATAAGCTACGATACAATCCGAAATTGGGAGCGTTACTATTTCTTCCGTTTGCTGCTTACTGGTGGAGATTGCACTCTCTTTACCTACCGCAACCAAGCTCAGAACCGGGCTCCCAGCAGTTTTATTGGAGAACTGGAACAGATTCTGGAAATCAGCGCGCAAACGCTGAGCATTCCCATTCAAGCCCTGTATGAATCCTACAAAGCACCGGTAAAACCGGAACTGAAAGAAAAAATAGACACAGACAAGGAATTCCGGGTTTCTGTAGATGAAGCATTTTGCACTTTACCGGCTTGTCCCACAAGTGATTTTACAAAGAAGGCTGAGATTTGCTTCAACAGCT
>CAZJJH010000064.1:0-8042 GCA_964546265.1 uncultured Candidatus Cloacimonadota bacterium | reverse complement strand
ACTACAAAGCGTCCGTCGCGGATGATATCGGTGGAACTGCCATCCGCTTTCACCGCGCAGATGAAATGCAGCATCTCGTAGGGCAAGGTGATATCAGTGTGGTGCATCAGATAGGCGTTTACAGGATCTTCCTTGCGCGTGGCAGAGTGTTCGTTTTCCACCGCGATCATTTCCTTGCCATTCACAAAGCTGGGATGTGGAGCGTCTTCTTCATGGCTAAAGCAGGTATCGCCGATTGCGAAGTGGGGACCCATCTTTTCGATGATCAGGATCGGCAATAGTTCCATGATGCCATATTTCTTTGCCATCTGATAAGCCGCGGTGTTTGTGCCTATGGCAAATTCACCGATGGGCAAACTTTTGTGGGGTAAAAGCAGATTTTCGAATACATACTTTTTCCCCTCTTCGGGATCCTCATAATTTGTGCAACTGTAATCCTTTACCCAGCCATCTTCAAAATCTATCTGCAAGTTGTAATAGCGCAGAGAGCCCAGGTAGATATCCTCTACATGCAAGGTGCCGGTTGTTCCCTTTAAAACGGGGGAAGTAAAGACTTCGCCAACGGGGATATTTACGTCTGCCACACAGTTTTCAAACAGGGTCTCCCGGGTGGGATCCTTCAGCTTGTGCATTTGCACCTTGATGTCTGTGCGGTTTGAGCCTTTGCCTTTTACATGGACATAAGCTGCGGTATCCAGCACATCGATGATCTTCTGCTGGATGGCGGCATAGCGTTTGCTATCCAGTAAATTTATGCGCAGTGTATCGGCAAAGATTTCCGGAAACTCTGCCCCGATCTCGGTAGAAGGGAAGGCAATAATGCTGAAGCTGGCTTCATCACGTTTGTAATAGTGGTAATAAAGCTGGCCGCTACGGGCTTGATACTCGCGCATTAATTGTTGCTGTTCGTCGCTCAGTTTCAGGGTCGTGCTTTTGCTTTGCGGATTGAATGGAGTTTCCCCAAAGAGTTCCACATATATGGGTCCGGCCTGCAAATTCACCAAGTTCTTAAAGCCTTCCAGCGCATCTCCGGCAACCCTCAGGGCTTTTTCTACATAGTCCCGATCCAGAGTAAGAGCGCTGTCGTAACGGTGGTCGTAGGGAAGCTGGCGGTTGATGCCATGGCTGTGAGGTTGGGGAACCAGGGCTTGCATGCCAATCGCGTCCAATTCATCGATGATCAAGCGTCCTAAGGCTTCCATGCCCAAGGGAATCATCAATGTGGCATATTTCTTCTTGCGATAGTCCTTTTTGGCTCTTACAAAACCATCCACCCAGCTCTGGACAACAAAGCGGGCGATGGCAGCCAATTCTTGTGGAGGATACTGGCGCATGAATTCTGCCATTTCCAGATCGAACGGGCTAAGATACGTGCCATAACGGTAAATATAGCGGATGTCATCCAGATCCGCGTCGCGCATCACCTTGTAGTAATAATCATTTTCAAAAGAAAAGCGCTTCAGGTAGTTCGCCTGCACCAGAAGCTCAAAATCCTTCTGGTAATGCATCTTATAAACATCCAGCAATTTGGCATAATCTGCATGGGGAGCGCTTTCCCACAAGGCGAAGAATAGTTTGAGATTGTTGCGAATTTGCAGAAAGTTCTGCTGAATTCCATTTCTAAGGATGTCGCCTGCGTGGGCGGCAACTGCACTGAGGAAAGCTCCCATCGGAGCGTTATAGAGCCCCGTGCTGTAATCCGGATTCCGGATGCAAGTATCGTAACCCAATTCCGGATCCAGAGGGCGGTAAAACTCCTCATGCATCTTTTTTAAGGTAGCAAGGGCTGTCTTTTTGAGCAAGGGGTCATCTTCCAAAATGACAATCATCTCCCAAGCCTTTAACGCCATTTCCCGGTAATACTTGAAAAATACCGCATAGGGGGCATGGTCGGAAATCTCAAAAGTCTTCAAGTTCCGAATCAAGGCCTCACACTCTGCCTTTGGGGCGGCCAGTTTTTGGGTAAGTTCGCTGTAGCTCATGGCCATAATTCTATACCTCGTTATCAATTTTTATTCATTAGCAAAATACCCGAAGCCATCTATCCTGAGCTCCGGGTATTCGCTTAAAATTAGTGTTGTTCTGCCAGGCGACGGGAAAGCACCGCCAGCGAGGCAAACATATCCACATATTCAACGATAATCTCCGGCGGGACGATTATCTTGTGGGGGGTGAAATTCCAGATGGCCTTAATACCGCTGTGAACCATGATATCCGCTATCAATTGAGCGCTGTCCGGGGGCACGGTTATAATGCCAATGCGGACCTTTTCTTTCTGCGCCATTGCGGTGAAATCCAGTGCAGAATATACCGGTACACCATGTACTTTGCTGCCGATCTTGTCGGGATCGTTGTCAAAGCCGGCGACAATGCTGAGCCCACGCTGGGAAAACTCCTGATAACCCAGAAGCGCACTGCCCAGATGCCCCACACCCACCAGAAAACTGTTGGAAGTGTCGCTCCAATTTAGCAGTCCTTCAATCGCATTTTGCAATGGAACGACCTTGTAACCTGTCTTGGACGCGCTGATATTGGTGAAGGCAATGTCTTTTCTTACCAAGGTTTGGTGGATATCCGCAAACACTGATATCTTGGTGGCAGATACCTCTTTCAACCCGGCTTTTTTGAGGCGCTTAAGCACTTCCAGATATTGAGGAAGGCGTTTCAGGGTCGAGGTGGGGATTTTTTCCATCATATCCTCCTTATTCCAGCGGGAACATATGAATGAAGCCGCTGATGTTCAGGGTGGAAAGTACCGTTCCCAGTACTATGCCCAGGATGATGAATAGCTTGAAATAATCCTGAGCTTTTAGCATGCTGACCATATCGTGATTGTGGGATAGATAAGCGCTGGCAGCGTAGAATTCTTCACCGATCAGGGTATAGTCGCAAGTGGTAATGAAAAAGGGAATCTGGGTTACGGCGTCTGTGGCAGCAATCTGGATTGCACCGGTTTGGTTTCCGGTCTCGGTCAAAAGCAGTGCCTCAGCATTGAAGAAGCCCATGTAGAATATGGTTGCCACCCTTTCGCGCACCGTAATGCCGTTCACTCCGGCGCAGAAAGGAAATTGGTCGTAACTCACAAAGAAAATATCGTTTTGATTGAACGAATCCGGGCGCCCCATCTCGCTATAAGAGGTGGAAACAATCTCTTGCGCCAGGGGTAAGACCATATAATCGCAATGTGGATTTATGAGCCGGATATCGTATTCGGCAGTTTTTTTGGCTACCTGTGCCAATATCATCAGGCTGGCAATGGTGCAGACATCGCCCAAAGTTCCCCAGCCTGGGACAAACATTACCGGACGCCCCATTTCGGTGGCACGTCCGATGGCGTTATCCAGCTCTTGCAAGCCGGCAATCGGGCGGATATATACTTCCCTGTGCTTGGTGATAATAATGGCATATAACACTAATATCAGGAGCAAAATAGTGGCGATCAGAGTTAAAGTCTTGCTGGTGTCAAACCATTGGGATATGGGGTAAAACCACTCTTCACCGGCTTCGGATTGATACAGCGGAGATACCCGGAAGGCTCCGTGGGTATCGCTTGCCACCAGTTTGTAACTGTAGCTACGCATTGCCTGTTCGCGCGCGCTCAGCACAAATTTGAGCCAGGCTTTTTCTTCTGTAAACTGCTCAGCCTCTTTATATATGGGGTGGCTACTGATGAATTCGTATTCTCCCTTCAGATAATTGAGTTCTGCAGATGTCTCCGCCGTATCCTGAGCCTCAGCAAGTTTGGTTTCCAATTCTTCTATCTTGCTTCTCTTCTGCTCCATTTCCTTCAAGAAAAATTCCCGGGAAAGCGGAACGCTGAAGCTGTAGCCATTTTCTTCGTCAATGGCAAGGCTGAGCCTTTCATCGATCAAAAATCTGGATGTCTCAGCATCGTAGGAAAAGATCGGTTTGAAAACCACATCTTCAAAGGGAATGGTATGATCAAAAGTTCGCGTTAAAGCGTTTGCTCTGCTCCCGTTGGAGAAATCCCAATCCAGTTTGGATCTGCTTAATACGTCAAAATACAGCTTTCCGATATCTACACTATTTACAAAGGTGCTTTGGGGCTGAAAACGCTTGAAGTATTCGTTGTAAACCACATCCTGGCTTACCACCTCAGCCTCATAATCCCCGGCGTTTAAAAGCATCACAGAGATATCAGCGTGGAAGTGCTTAATATCCCTATACTCAGCAGGCACATCAAAGCTAAACACCTTATCGATATAGTTCTCCGTAACACTGCCAATGCTCACACCATCCTTGGTGCTGAAAACGAACTTCACTTTATCTACAGTATAGTTTTCGTTATCGCTAATCTCGTAGTTCAATTTCAGCTTTTTATGGCTCTTCGCCGTAAACTCTGCCAAAGTGATATAAGCCAGAGGTTTGCCGAAGGATATCAGCATGTTGTCGCCCTTGTCATTGGCCTTGTCCATCACCTTAAAATCCGGCAGATTGGGCAAATCATCTGCAGATATGTGGCGATAGCTGTTTGCCAGAACTGCGGATTGCTGATCCAGATAATCCCGATATGACAGGACGGGAATGTATTGCTCCGGGGGATAAGAGGAAGCGTCGAACTGAACCTCATGATAATAAACGGAACTGAATTGCACCATTTTGGGATACTCAAACACCGGGATGGCTGCATTTTGCCAATTTTCCGGTAAAATCTTGTCTTCGGTCACCAAGTTTCGTGGCAGTAGCCAGGCTTCCCACACTGCAATATCTGAAGCCGTGTTGGGCGGCAACCATTCAAATTTCATGAGCCCTTCTTCTGCTACATAGGTGCTATGCATAATGGCAGTGGCATCAGGCGCATCATCTACGGGAATAATGCTTTGTACCTCTGCTCCGGGATACACCTTGCCGCGCTCATTCATCGCCGCTACGCTATAGTAGTAGGTAGTGCCGGCTTGGGGAATGGCATAGACCCCTTCCATCTGAGTGAGCTTGAGCCCGGAATAGAGCTTATCTTCTTTTTCGATCTGGCGGGAGTGTTTATGCAGGTTTGAGGCCTTTGTAAGAGCCGCTGTAAAGTATCTGCCGACGATGGTTCCCAGGAGTTCTTCATCCAGCGGAAATTTGCCATACAGCGGGCTGTCTTCGGCTTGATCCTTCTCTTTCTTCAGGCTCATGGGGGAAGTTTCAAACTCGAAAAGAGGCTGATCTCCGGTATCATAGTAATACAAATAGGGAGCCAGTACTCCCATACGCGGATCAACTTCGAGGTAGGTAAGTAAAAACAAAGAATCCGGGCTAACCCCGCGATAGATATTATATTGAATTATACGGTGATCTTTGGAAAGGGGTTTCCATCTAAGGATTACTCCGCTGCCATCATCATCCGGCAGATCCGACAGACTGAATTCCTCAATCTCACCGCTAAGACCCGCAGCAAAAAGATTGGAAATGCTGATGAGCATTATTAACAGAATGCATGCTAAAAGAGCTTTTTTCATTTTGTCCCCAATATAAGGGTGTTACTTTCCGGTTTAACCGGGATTCCGCATAAAGAAAAGCCCGGCGTAGCTGTTCTGCTACGCCAGGATATTCTTCAGTTTATTTCAGTATACCTAATACATCATTGACCAGGAACTGGATGCGCCCAATCAATAGCGAAATACGAGCCATCACGGTGAGACCGAAGGAAGCTCCAAAGCCGATCATCATATACCATTTTCCCACGTTCACAAACTTGCCATACACTCCGCTGTGAGCTTTTGAAAAGAAGAAGTACAGCAGCACGGCAATAGTGCCCACGAAGATCAGGAACAGGTTTACAGATTCGATCGGAACCATTGCCTGGCGCATCTGCACCAGAATGGCAGCATGAATACCCATTGGTACACCCATACCTACACCCATCATCGAAAACGCAATCGGATAGCGGGAAAGCCAGCCCAGTTTGCGGGAGAAACGGAAGAGATACAGAATACCCATGATAGCAGGAATAATAAGCACAAATTGGTGCTTGATCACTATTGTCTGCCACACGTAGGGCACAAACACACGGTTATATGTATATACCAGGCCGTAGCCCAAAGAGATGCCCACCAGCATCTGCTCGGCAGCCTGATAAAAAGGGTTGTCTTTGTACAGGAAGGAGAAAATGCACAGCGTGAAAAAAGCTCCAACCAAATTGCTGAATAATTCGAAACTCATTTCTTTCCTCCTTAGTTCTTTGCCGCACGGGCTTTTTGAATGAAGTAGCCGATGTTACCCAGGACAATGAAAACGATAATCATTATGTGGGCAACACTCTGGGCGTTCATACCGATGCGGGCAACCTTGAATTTATATAAGGTATTACGCGTAAGACGGTCTATCTCGCGATACATCGGTTCTCCCATCTGAGTTCGCAGTTCAGGAGATATCTCGGTGATATCGATCACGGCCATGCCGTCTTCATCTTTTCGCAGACCATTTAGTATTGCCAGATTTTCCGGATACTTAGCGCTAAAGGCGGCAAATTCATCCATGGTAAATACAGCTCGGGTTTGAGTAGTAATCATAGAGAGTTTTTTACTGGATTCATCTTCCAGGATTTCCCGCCCAAATGGACGTCCCGGCAATATCTTGTTGCCATCTTCGTCGATCTTTACGGTATAATCAATCTTGGGATCCCGATAAGCGGCAAAGATATCCACCAGCTTCTCGTATTCGGCGGCTCCCTTCAAGCCGGAAAGCATGCCAACCAGCTGACCGGATTGCAGGTAAGGATACATATCGGCAGCCATCACAGCAGTTACGCCAACAGCCACGTTCAAGCCATATTTGGGCCGAGCATAAGTGATCCACATACCACCGGCAGAAGAACCGGAAAACTCTACGGCAAGGTTCATTTCGCTGTAGTTGTTGATGCCTTTCATAATGGGCAGATTTTCCAGTTTGCGTCCTTCAGCGTCGGTATTCATAGTATTGGCGATGTTATCACCCATACCCAAGACCATCGCAAAAGCTTGGGGTTTGTAACCAAAATTACAGTAATCCACACCGCTCTGGATGTCCGGGAATTCCTCTTTTACGGTATTGATGGCATAATCAATAATCGGCGCGCCGGCAGGGAACCAGGTAAGAGTAAATACCTTTACGTTGCGTTCAAAGCAGTGACGCAAGATCGCTACTTCCATCGGGAAGAGTTCCGGCATGGTTGCCGCGTCGTGATAAAAGCTCATCAGAATAGCGCGGTCTTCACGTCCGGCAAAACTATCGATCATCTGATACAGGTTTTCCGTGGGCGGAGTAGTTACGTTATCAGAATCGTAGGGTATCATCAGGGGAATGATGATCGCCAAGGCTACTACAATGTAGATCCACCGGCGATCCAGCTTCTGCATTCTTTCAAATATGTTCATATCGTTCCCCCAATCAATCACCGCCGCCCAAATAGGAGCGTTCGATGCCTAATAAGATTTTTAGTGATGTAGCCACTGAACCCAAGCCCACGCCAAGCATAATGCCGCGCTTAGAGGCCAGATTTGGCACGTCCAATATCCATTGAGAGATGGCAGGCAGATGTTTGGAGATGGCTACTCCAAGCGGAACCTGCGCCAGCATCACAACAATCGCTGCCAGTAGCAAAACGGTTGCTTCCGGACTGCGGGCACGGAAAGCTTTATACGCAGCAGAAGCCATGTAAAAAGCTAATAACGAAAACATGGTTGCGCTCATAGGCATCTGGACGTTTTCGAACATCCACATAAACAGGCTACCCTTCTGGATGCCACCAATAAAGCCGGCAAGGCAGGTAACAATGAAACTGCCAAAGAAGAAATAGCTGTATTGCCATTTGGGTGCTTTCATCTTGATTTTATTGGAATGCATCATAGTGAGAGAAAGCACACCCAATAGCATTGCGAATGAGGACGAAGCATACGCCCAGGGCAGATAGAATTGGTTGTAAAACACTTCCTGGAGTACGTAGTGGGGGCTAAATGCCCATGCCACCCATATCAATCCTCCAAGAATGACTATTAGTAATGGAATTGTCTTCTTCATTGAAAACCTCGTTTATTTCTCTGGCAGCAAAGTGGTTAATC
>CAZJJH010000063.1:0-8197 GCA_964546265.1 uncultured Candidatus Cloacimonadota bacterium | reverse complement strand
AAAACATCCTCAATATGCGTAATCAGTTCGATGGCATGGGCTTCTTTTTGGATTGGGAACGCGAAGTAAGCACCTGCCGTCCGGATTATTACCATTGGGGTCAATATATCTTTAAAAAGATGTACGAGAACGGTCTGGTGTATCGCAAAAAAAGCTTTCAGAACTGGTGTAATCAGTGCAACACTGTGCTTGCCAACGAGCAGGTAGAAGATGGCGCTTGCTGGCGCTGTGGCAGTGAAGTAGAACAAAAGGAACTGGAGCAGTGGTACTTCCGCATCACCAAATATGCCGAGGAACTTTTGGATTTTTCGGACGTGATAGAGTGGCCCGAGCGCGTGATGACCATGCAAAAGCACTGGATTGGCAAAAGCGAGGGCGCCCGCATAGAGTTTACTCTGGAAAACAGCGACACCAGGATTCCCATCTTTACCACTCGTCCGGACACCATTTATGGCGTAACCTTCATGGCGCTTCCCCCAGAGCATCCCCTGGTGCAAGAATGGCTCGCCGCAGAACCTGACAATCGGGACTTGCAAGATTTCTGCAAGAACGTAATAAATGAGGACAAAATGCTGCGCCAAAGCGCTGAAACCGTAAAAGAAGGGATATTCAGCAACCGCTACTGCATCAATCCCCTAAATGGTGCCAAAGTACAGATCTGGATTACAAATTATGTGTTGATGGATTACGGTACCGGAGCCGTTATGGCAGTTCCAGCCCACGATCAGCGCGATTTTGATTTTGCCAGAAAGTACCAGATCCCCCTGAAACTTGTGATCCAGAATCCGGAGCAAAGCCTGGATCTGGACACCATGACTGAAGCTTACACAGAGCCGGGCATCATGGTAAATTCTGCCCACTTTAACGGGATGCCCAGCGAAGAGGCGAAAGCGGCTATCACCGGATGGATCTCCCAAAACAACTGGGGAGAGGGCACCGTTACCTATCGCTTGCGCGATTGGGGCATCTCCCGTCAGCGCTATTGGGGAAATCCCATCCCGATCATCCACTGCCCCAAATGTGGTGTGGTACTGGTTCCAGACGAAGATTTGCCGGTGCTCCTGCCCGATAACGTACAAGTAGGTAAAACTACATCCAACCCACTGCTCAGCGTGCCCGAATGGCTGAACGTGAAGTGCCCTAAGTGTGGTGGAGATGCCAGACGTGAAACCGATACCATGGATACCTTTGTGGATTCTTCCTGGTACTATGCCCGCTACGCGGACGCCCACAACACTCACTTGCCTTTTGATACCGCGCATGCCGATTTCTGGCTGCCTGTGGATCAATACATTGGCGGCATCGAACACGCCTGCATGCACCTGCTCTATGCCCGTTTTTTCTACAAATTTATGCGGGATCTGGGCTGGGTGAAGGGCAACGAGCCCTTCCTGCGCTTGCTTACTCAGGGCATGGTGCTGAAAGATGGTGCCAAAATGAGCAAATCCAAAGGCAATACAGTGGATCCCCAATATATAGTGGATCGTTTTGGCTCGGACACCCTGCGCGTGTACTTGCTTTTTGCCTCACCTCCGGAAAAGGATGTAGAGTGGAACGACGAAGCCCTGATGGGCGCGTTCCGTTTCCTGAATCGGATTTACCGCTTGATAGAAGGCAATCTGGAAGCGATCAAACGCGGCTTGCAACACGAAGCGGATGTGGCAAAACTTTCTTTGCAGATGAAGAAACTGCTCTTTAGTTCTCACTATTGCACTAAGAAGTGGCTGGAGGACAGTCTGCAACGCATGCAATACAATACCGCTATTGCCGCGGTGATGGAGCATCTGAACAACTGCATTTCCATCAAGAATGCAGAGGCTCTGGATAATGACGCTTTGGCGGTATATGCCGAAGCTTGTGGTATCATCCCGCAATTGCTCTATCCCTTTGCGCCCCATATCGCCGAAGAACTTTGGCAAATGATGGGCTTTGAGAGCCTTTTGCATGAAAGTGGACTGCCCGGCTATTGCGAAGCCTATCTGGTGCAAGATCAGATTACCTACGTGATCCAGGTGAATGGTAAGATCCGCGGCAAGCTGGAAGTGAGCCCCGATGCCGCCCAGGAATTCCTCAAAACCGAGGCTCTGAAGGTGGAAAACGTAGCTCGCGCCCTGGAAGGTTTTGAAGTAGTAAAAACCATTGTGGTTCCCGGCAAAATGGTCAGCATTGCCGCCAAACCACGTAGATAAAAACACCAATCCTCACCCCGATATTGCCGGTTCATCTCTGAGCCGGCTTTTCTATTGCCCTGGGGCATATCTTTACCACAACTGCAGTGAATTGTGGGAAGACCTTCAACAAAAGGTAAAATTACGCTTGGCTCCAAAAATCCAATTGACAAAAAAGCGCACCCAATTTTATTGGGAAGCCATTAGTGAATGGGGCCTATAGCTCAGCTGGTAGAGCTTCCGGCTCATAACCGGATGGTTGGGGGTTCGAGTCCCTCTGGGCCCACCACTTTTTTTGCTTTACTTCTTTTACGCAATCGTTATCTTGTCCTCATAAAAGGAAACATTATGAGATATATACAATTAGTCCTCGTTCTCCTGGTGCTTTCAGCGCCTTTGGGAGCTACTAAATATGCGGGAGAGATCTTCAGCTTCAGCCCCGGCGTGATGAACCAGGCCATGGGCAACACCGGCCTTACGATGGCGGAATCCAACGCTGCCGGCTGGTGGAATCCAGCTCTTCTGGCATTTAGTGAGCAACGTGGAGTAGAGCTCATGCGCAGCGAATTCTTCGAAGGGCTCCTCAGCCAAAACCAAATCTCCTTGCGTGCAGGCAACAACAGCTCCATTGGCATAAACCACCTCACAATCGATAAAGTGAAGCTCACCAAACTGGAAGACGAAAACGCCGGGATCAGCAACGATAACCGCCCCTACGTTTGGAAAACGGTCACCAATCAAGACCTCATCATCCACGGAGCATATGGGCGCGCCATGAACAATAAGCTGTATGTGGGCATATCGCCCAAGCTGGCATACCGGGTTTTGGCAGAAAAAAGCGGCTATGGCATCGGAGCAGATATCGGAGCCCTCTGGAACCCTGCCCCGAACCTTCTTTTAGGGCTCAATCTGCGTGATTTCTTCAGCACTCAGATCTTGTGGGAATCCGGAGAGCATGAGCTTGCCCTGCCCAATCTTGATATGGAATTGGGATATCTTGTGGAATTGCCCAAACTCTCTCTTCCGCTTCAGATCGCCCTTCGTGCCCAGGCATATGCTGAAGAACGCGGCGAAGCCTCAAACCTCTCCAGCTCTGCCCTCAGCATGGATCTTCATGCCGGCGCCCGCGTTCGGGTAATCCCCGCGCTCAGCCTTTTAGCAGGTTACGATGTTGATAGTTTCACCACTGGTCTGGGGCTGGAAATCAGTAATTTTGGCTTGAACTATGCCTTCAAGACCAGGGCCGAGGACGCACTCGGATACACTCAGAAGATTGCTCTAAGCTATTCATGGTAAAAAAAGTCGCGCTTTTAGGCGCTACGGGATCCATCGGAAGCTCCTTCTTCAAGGTATATAAAGAGCAAAAAGAGCGCTTGTCTCTCAGTTTTGCCGCTGCCGCATCCGGCTACGCCAGGCTCTGCCCCCTTGCCATCGAATTCGAAATCCCCCGTCTGGTCTTCAGCACCATCAATGATAGGGCTCTGCAGAAAGAAATCCGCCGTCAATACCCATCCCTGGAAATATATTTTGGCGTTGCAGAGCTGAACAGACTGTTAGAAAACGAAGAATACGATATTGGGCTCAATGCCATTGGCGGATCTGCCGGAATAGAAGCCACTTTTAGCATCCTCAAACGCGGAAAACAGCTTGCTCTGGCAAACAAGGAATCCTTGGTTATGGGCGGCCATCTGGTGCAAGAGATCAAGCGGGAAGGGCAGATTTTGCCGGTGGACAGCGAGCACTCCGCTATCTTCCAGGCCTTGGCAGATCACCCCTACAAGGAAGTGCAAAAGCTCATCATTACCGCATCAGGAGGAGCTTTCCGCAACACTCCGTTAAAAGATTTCGCTGCCATTACTCCGCAGATGGCGCTGAAGCACCCCAATTGGGATATGGGCGCAAAGGTCACTCTGGATAGCGCCACGATGTTCAACAAAGCCCTGGAGGTGATGGAAGCGCATTGGCTCTTCGATATGCCATATCAAAAGATAGACGCCATCATCCACCCCCAATCTATCATACATTCCATGGTGCAATATGTGGATGGCTCGATCCTTGCCCAGATGAGTGCACCGGATATGAGCCTGCCCATCCTCTACGCTCTCAGCTATCCCAGGCGTTGGGATTCTAAAATCGTGCAGACGGATCTTTCCCAAATATCCCAGCTCAGTTTCGAGCCGATCTCAGCCGAGCGATATCCCCTTTTCTATCTGGGATTGGATGTGGCAAAGCAAGGTGGCATCCTGCCCACGGTGATGAACGCCGCAGTAGAAGCCGCGATGAAGCTTTTTTTAGAAAAAAGAATCCTCTTTAGCGAGATATACCCCGTGGTAGAGCATACTATCGGGATTGCCACGCAGATCCACCATCCGGATCTTGCCACAATCATCGCCGCCAACACGGAGTATTACCATAAATGCCTGGAATATGGCTCAGAATACGGATTTAAGTAATTGGAGAATAAATGAACTACACAGATTATGCGATAGAGCAGATTGTAAAGCTCTGCAAAACCCCCAGCCCCACCGGCTTCACCAAGCTGGCCGCCGGGTATTTACTTGAAGAACTCAAATCACTTGGCTTCGAAGCCTCTGTATCCCGCAAGGGCAGCATTCTTGCTACTCTGGGCGGAGAAGGAGAACCCCTTGTTCTGGCAGCACATATCGATACCTTAGGAGCGATGGTGCGCGCCGTTAAAAGCAATGGCAGGCTACGCTTCAGCAAGCTGGGCGGCTACCCGGAAAACAACATTGAAAACGAAAACGTTACCATCCATACTCGCGAGGGCAAGACCTACTCCGGCACGGTGTATATTGCCGGTCCGGCTGTGCATGTTTATAGCGACTCCGGCTCTGCCAAGCGCGATGACAGCAGCGTGGAAATAGTGCTGGATGAAATCGTAAAAAGCAAAGCCGATACAGAAAAACTCGGCATCTCACCCGGAGATTTTATCTCCCTGGATGCACGCACAATCCTTACTGATTCCGGATTCATCAAAAGCCGGCATCTGGACGACAAAGCCAGCGCCGGAATATTGCTGGCTATAGCCAAAGCAGTTGCCGACGGCAAGCTGAACTTAAAACGTAAAACCAGCATCCTTTTCACCACATACGAAGAAGTTGGCCACGGCGCGGCTTCCGGTTTCCCGGCAGACACGGTGGAGATGATCTCGGTGGATATGGGAGCCGTTGGTGACGATCTGGGAACCGATGAATACAAGGTTTCCATCTGCGCCAAAGATTCCGGCGGGCCCTACGATTACGATGTAACCGACGCTCTGGTGAAACTGGCTAAAAAGCTCAAACTGCAGTATGCCGTAGATATTTACCCCTTCTATGGATCCGATGTAGAAGGCGCTCTAAGAGCCGGACACGACATCCGCCACGGGCTCGTGGGACCCGGAGTTTTCGCCTCCCACGGCTATGAACGCACTCATACACAAGCTATCGAAAACACTTTTAAGCTGCTGGAAGCCTATCTCACCGAGGCTTAGAGCTCCGGATAGCCCATTCCCCCCTGCTTTTGGTGCAAAAATTGCACGTATATAGCTACAGAAGATTATAAACATGGAGATAAAATGCGCAAATACCTAGTAATGCTGATGGCTCTTTTGCCTCTTTTGGCTTTTGCTGACTTGCCTGAGTGTTACCACACTTACGACGAAATCACCGATATTCTCTTTCAATTGGAAGAGACCTACCCGGATGTGGCAAAAGTTCACATCATCGGATACACTCAAGAGGAAAACCTGCCCATATACGCCATGCAGATTTCAGACGATGTGGAAGGCGAATGGGAGCGTCCCGCCTTGCTCTTTGTGGGTCAGGTACATGCTGAAGAAGTTCTTGGCGTGGAGATCACGCTTAGCAATATTCAGGAAATCCTTGCCAATTTTGACATGATGCCATATTCTCAATGGGTTTATCAATTGGATAGCTGGTGGATTCCCACCTTGAACCCGGAAGGGCACAACGTGGTTACCGCCAATATGGATACTTCATACCGCAAAAATAAACGCGACAACAACGGCAACGGGACATTCGATTTTTCCCCGCTGGTCGGCTACGATATCGATGGCGTGGATATAAACCGCAATTTCGATTTCAACTGGGTTCATGGAGACACCTTGATGCAGCCCGGCGGAACAGAAGTTTATGACTACTATCGCGGGCCTGCCCCGATGAGTGAGAGCGAAATCACCGCCATCAAAAACCTCAGTGATCAGAAGAAATTTGTTTATAGCATCTGCTGGCACTCCTCCCGCAGCGGTAATTTCAGCGAAAAAGTATATTATTCATTCAATTGGAAGGACATCCGTCCGTCTCCGGATTTTATATTTTCCCAAAGCATTGCCCAGGGCGTGGCAAATCAGATCCAAAAAGAATCCGGAGGATATTACGAATACTATCCAAATGCCAGCCGTCGCGGCGCCTTTCACGATTGGATGTACAAACAATATGGCACTTTCCAGCTCTTGATTGAGGTGGGCACCCGCAATCTGCAACCCGGAGAAGATCTCATGCTGGACACTGTGGAACGCGCCTCCAATGGAGTTTGGTGGATGATGAATCGCGCCTTAAGTTTTTCCATGGATGTACCTTCCAGTTCCATGCTAACCGGGCATATCACCGATATTGACACCCGCTCGCCGCTGGAAGCCGAAATCATCATCGAGGAGCGGCACGCCCCCTGGTTTGTACCCCGCACCAGCTTTGCTGATACCGGCAGATATTACAAAGCTCTCCCGCAGGGTAGTTACACAATTCATGCCCGCAAAAAAGGTTATTGGGACAATGTTATTCCAAATGTAACCGTTAATAATGGTAGCTGGACCATCCGCGACATCGCCCTTAGCCCAAAAGCTCCCAGCATCATGCACGGCTATGTAAGCTCCGAAGGCTCCCAGATTCCCGCTCTGATGCTGATACAGGATTTTGTTCCTGATACCTTGAGCGTGGACGGCGATTATGTGTATCACGGCTTCGAAGGCGAGTATCCCCTGCAGATCTGGTCGGATGGTTACTATCCCTATATCGGATCCGTAGAACTGCAGCCCGGTAATGTGCAGAAAAGCTATCATCTCAGCCCTGCCAATATTCTTTTCCATGAAGATTGGGAAAGCGGAACCGACGCCTGGGAGCTGGAAGGCCCCTGGGTGCTGCAAAATACGCTCGCCGTTAGCGGAGAGGCAATTACCGACAGCTGGGGAGGCAGAGGCCACTATACCCAGAATTGCGATGTATGGATCAAAACTGCGGAACCAATATTCCTGCCCGAGGATAGCAATCCGCTCCTGTATTTCGATTCGCATCTATATACCGAATGGGATTTTGACCCGGTATCGGTGGAAGTATCTACTGACGGTGCAGACTGGACTGCCATTTTTATAAAATCCGGCAGACACGACCACTGGCAGAAAGAATATGCCTATCTTACTGAATACGAAGGCCAGGAAGTGTATCTGCGCTTCCGCCTGCAGGATCAGAGCATTGCCGACGAACTCACGGATCCCGGCTGGACTTTGGATAACATCTTCATCGTGGGCGGAAATGCTACTGCCAACGAAGATCCGGTGCAAAACGCTCCCGCAGTAGCTTTGTACCCTAACTACCCCAATCCCTTCAACCCGGAAACAACCATTCGCTACAGCCTTGCCGAAAATTGCGAAGTGGAAATGGATATCTACAATCTGCGCGGTCAGAAAGTTCGCAGCTATCGCCCCGGCAACCAGACCGCCGGTGAGCACCGCCTGGTATTTGATGGACGCAACGACCAAGGCGAGACCTTGCCCAGCGGAGTCTATTTCTATCGTTTGAACAGCGGTGAAAACAGCCAGAGCCGCAAAATGATCCTGATGAAATAAGTAATTATATACCAAGCATATATGCCCGCATAGATCCATATGCGGGTTTTTTGTTTGCCTGCTGATTTGTTCCGTCTTGTTTGGTTCTCTTTTCAAGGCATGGTCCATTAGCTCCATGCTATTCAGTTAAACCCCATTGAAGCCATTGGAGTTCATTTGGCTATCT
>CAZJJH010000062.1:0-8241 GCA_964546265.1 uncultured Candidatus Cloacimonadota bacterium | reverse complement strand
GGAGGTCTGGCACTTTTCATCTTTGGCATGAATAAGATGAGCGACAATCTGCATGCTGTGGCGGGCAATGAGATGCGCAGAATCTTGAAAATGCTTACCAATACACCGCTGAAAGGCGTGATTGTAGGGCTGTCCGTAACCGCTTTGGTGCAAAGTTCCTCCGCTACTACCGTGATGATGATCGGGCTGGTAAATACCGGGATCATGAGTCTCAATCAAGCAGTTGGGGTAGTGATGGGAGCAAATATCGGCACCACCATCACCGCCCAGCTAATCGCGTTTAACATCGGACACTACGCCTTTGCCTTCATCATCGCCGGCGTAACTTTGCTACTAATCCGAAAAAGCAGGATGATGGAGCGCTGGAGCCAGATCATTATCGGCTTTGGTCTGCTCTTCATCGGCTTAAACGTGATGTCCTCCGCTATCATGCCCCTCAGGGAGTCTCAGATCGCGCGGGACTTCATGGTAAACATCTCTGCCAACCCGCTTTTGGGCATCCTAACCGGTATGATTTTTACCATGCTTATCCAGAGCTCTTCCGCCTCGGTAGGAATTGTAATCGTGCTCGCCGGCAGCGGACTTATCCCCTTCGAAGGAGCTTTGTATCTTGTATTTGGGGATAACATCGGTACTACTATTACAGCCTGGCTGGCAGGAATTGGCTCAAATTATTCCGCCCGGCGCGTGGCTTTGGTGCATACTCTGTTCAACGCCTTCGGAACTATTCTGTTTGGCTTACTCACCTATTTCGGAATCTATACTTTATTGATCAACCGTATCACTCCCGGCGATGTGTTTGCCGGCGAAAATCTGCCCCGTCACATCGCTAATGCGCACACCTTCTTCAATGTTTTCAATACACTCATCTGCCTTCCCTTTGCCGGACTTTTTGCCCGGATTGCTTCCCGCCTGATCCCCAAGGATAAAATAGATACCGTAAGCCTTGGCGAGCCAAAACACTTGAATTACCACGTAATCGCAAACAGCGAGCTTGCCATCAATCAATCGCTCAAAGAGATGCGGGAAATGCTGCGCTTGGTGCGCCTGGGGCTGGTGGTTAGCTACGAAGCTTTCAAAGATAAAAACTACAAAAAACAGATCAGAGTAAGTAAAATCGAGGCGGCGATAGACAGTCTGCAACGAGAGATAACACTCTATCTGGTAGCAGTTAATGAACGCACCAATGCCGATGATATCATCCGCAAAATTCCCGCCTTGCTGCATACGGTAAACGATATCGAAAAGATCGGAGATTATACCGAAGAAATCAACCGCATCCTGAATTATCAGATCACAGCACAAAAAAAGTTCTTACCTGCCCAATTCTCCGCCATGATCGACGATCTACATGCCAAAATTATGTTTATGCTGGATCTCTGCGTGGACTATCTACAGGACATGAGAGAAGACTACAGCTATAAAATTATTGAGATGGAAGGACGCATCAATGAGCAACACCACAATCTGCGCATCGAGATTCTCAGCGAAATCCAAAATGGGGAATGCGATGCCCAGGGTGGGCTGAATACCATCGATTACCTGGATCAGGTAGAAGTAATTGCAGATAAACTGAAAAACCTGGTGAAAGCCGGAAGCCATAAATTTATGTATAGCCAACACAGCGACTTTCCCTTTGATGAGGATGATGATCTGATGGGGCCGGATCTGCCCTAAACGCTCGATTTGGCTTTAGAGAAGAACACTTGCATAGCCCCGAATGCTGTTCTGATCTTTCGGGATTATATGATAAAGGCGCAGGAATGTGATATTGCTCTCTTTCGGTTCGTTAGATGCATATAATATTTTTACCATTCATTCCGCTCATATCAACCGTTTGAGCACTGGCGGTCGCTCGGCTTGCCCAAGACTAAGCTGAGCGATTTTTAGGCCGAAGATCTACCGTCTATGAATTGACAGCCCTATTTTTATCTGGTGGTGATTTGCAATATTCGTTGGATGATAGTGGGGCAAAAATCCGGAGGCAATATAGTCTCCAGTTCCAGGATGTAGAGCCTATCTGCCAGGAACTCTTCCAATTTTACAGCATCCTTGGCGGTGCAAAGAAAGTGTGTGGCGGGGTCGTTCTGCAGTTCATTACGGGTTTTTAGATCCAGAAAGTCGTAGTGATCGGGAAAAATAAGATGCCGGCGAAAATCCAGATCCAGGGCGTGGACGCTATTTTCAAAGCTTGCGGGATGGGCGATAGCGGAGATTAGAGTAAGAGGTGCGTCTTTCAGCAGGGAAGGATCTATGGCAGTCCCTTTGTGGCGGATAGTGCCGGGACGGCTGTGAACATGAAACACCTTTACACAACGATCCCGGAGGATGTGTTCGAGCTCTGGATCCGTTGTGGCTCCGGCTTTGTGGTGAAATACACACAAACACTTATCATTCAACGCACTTAGCGGCTCCCGCAAATATCCGGCGGGAATCACGAAACCATTGCCCAGGGCCAGTTTTGTATCAAACACCACGATGTCCAGATCCCGGGCTACCTTTAGATGCTGAAAGGCGTCATCCAGCACCATCACATCCAAATCAGGATACTCTTGCGCGGCGAGTTTCAGCACTTCCTTTCGCCTTCTGCCGGAAAATACCGGAAGCCCCGGGAGGGATGTGGCTGCCATCAGTGCTTCGTCTCCCGCTACAGAAGCCGGGTAGAACAGCTTTTCGCCGTCTGATACCAGATTCACCCCATTCTCCAATTTGCTTTTGTAGCCCCGGGAAGCGTATGCTACCTTCAGCCCTTGCTGCTTCAGATTCTGGCACAAAGCGATGGCAATCGGGCTTTTACCGCTGCCTCCGCTACTGATATTGCCAATGCTGATCACTTTAAAGGGCGCGCGGTAGCCTTTGTTGCTCAAGACTTTTCTCCTAAAAAGCATCAACCCGGCATACAAGAGTGATGCCGGGTAGAGCAAATAGCTTAAACAGGAACGATTTAGAAGGTTTTTTTGGGCAAACTCAATTCGTTTCACTTTGGCTGAATTTTGCGGTCGATCAGAACTACCAGTTTTTCCACGTCAAAGGGCTTAAAGATTACATCCTTCAAACCGTCCACTTTGGCGCGCACCAATACATGATTGGGATCGTAGCCAAAACCGGTCATCATAATCACGGGGATCTTTTCGTTATAATCCTTAACGCGCCAAAACAGCTCGTAGCCATCCATATCCGGCATGGCGATATCGGTCAGGACCAAATCCACCTTGCCAGTCATTATCATCTGCAACGCCTTAAGACCGTCGGAGAAAGTGTGAATCTCCCATTCCGGCCTCAGGGATTGAATTTCTATCTTAAGGTTTTTGACCAGTTCTTCTTCGTCGTCTACAATGCATATTACTTTTGTCATGTAAGATCTTTCCCTGTAATGATTTTGTATATTGCCAGATACTTCTCTCTGGTTTTTTCTATTACTTCTTCGGGTAGCTTTGGAGCTTGAGACTGTTTATCCCATCCAGTTTCATTCAGGTAATCCCGAATGTATTGCTTATCGAAGCTCTTGGGACTTTTACCGATCTGGTAACTATCCAATTCCCAGAAGCGGGAGGAATCGGGAGTAAGGCACTCATCAATGAGTATTATCTTATTCCCGATGGAGCCAAATTCAAATTTTGTGTCAGCGAGGATAATCCCTTCTTTCTTTAAAAGATCGTGAGCATAGCTGTAGAGACTCAAGGATTTATCTTTCAGAAAGCGTGCGATCCATTCGTCCATATGAGCCAGCATTTCTCGATAGGAGATATTCACATCGTGCCCCTCACTGGCTTTTGTTGAAGGGGTAAACAGCGCTTTGGCAAATTTCTGACTCTCTTGCATATCCTCTGCGATCATCATACCGCCCACTGTGTTGGTGCGCTTATATTCATTCCAGGCAGAGCCGCTGATATAGCCGCGCACGATGCACTCAAAGGGAATTACCCGGGTCTTGCGTACCAGCATCGAGCGGCCTGCAAGCTGTGGGGCAAAGGCTTGCAACTCTGGCGGATACTCCTCTGTAAGGTCCGTGATGAAGTGGTTTTCCACGATATCCCTGGTGCTTTTAAAGAAGTGTACCGAGATGCCGTTCAAGATGCGTCCTTTATCCGGAATCAGGTTCGGAAACACTACGTCGAAGGCGGAAATGCGGTCGCTGGTAACGATCAGGAGCTTATCTCCCAAATCGTAGATATCCCGTACTTTACCATGATATGTGGCTTTTACAATGCTTAATTTCTTGAGTTCTTCATGCATGGGCTCGCTCCCTGATATAATCGTATATTATTTTCATTTCATCCACAGCCGCCAGGGGCAGAGCCAGAAGCTCGTTTTCCCGGTAAGGCGGGTTATCTATGGGAAAATTATAGGTTTTACCATTCAATACTGCCCGCTTCAGTTGACCTTTTTCAATACTAATCTGCGGGCTTTCAAAAGCAAGATCTTTTGCCACATAAAGGAAATTCAACCAATGACGGTATGCCTTTAGCAGATTGATTTCATCGTCCAAAAGATCTGCTTTGGCAAATTCCAGATCGTCAAAATATTTGTTGCGTTCGCTCTCAATCATCTCTAAGATGCCATTTTGGGGATGCACAAAGCTCTCCTGCAACAAAGTATGCAGTTTATCCAGATCCTGCTCCAGCTCGGTTTCCCGGGCGGGCGCCAAAGCCAAACACCAAGCCCGGCAGATGCCTCTATCAAATTTGCTGCAGGGATAGGTTCCTGTTTCGCAATAGGGCAGTTTGAGAATTCGGGAGATGGTGTCTATCACATCCATCAAGAAGAAGCGGCTGCGAAACGGGCCGAGATACTGCCAATCGTCGTTACTGTGTTCCTGAATGCTTACAAAGGGGAAACGATGGCTATCCAGAGCCAGATACACATATTCCCGATATGGCTGCAAGCGATGTTGGAAGCTGGGATTATGCTCCATCTGCAGAGCTTTCAGCATGATCAGCGCGCTCAGAGAATCTGGTACCAGCTGAAATTCGAAGCTGTCTGCTTGATCGATCAGTTCTTGATACAGCTTATCTGCCAGGGCATTTTGCCAGATGTTTTTCAGGCGCGATCCCAGCCTTGCGCTAATGCCCATATACAGGTATTCGGCGTTGGATTTCAGCGCAAAAAAAGCCCAACCTTTGGGCAGGCTATCCCATTGATTCTCATTATCTTTGATAATATCTCTGCTTATCATACGGACAGTGTTTCAGCATAGCTTTTTGTGTCAATCGAATTCTGAGTTATTCACCCCGGCATCCCGGGCGTAATTGACGGTTTCACTTGCCTTTTATTACAGGGCAGAAATGATGATTTTCCTTACTCTTTTGGTAAGCACTACTAAGAAAAGGGTGAAGGCTATCATTATGGTTGAAAGTGAATTGATGGTAGTAATTGTGCCCCGGCGGATAGTGCCTTCCACATATATGGGCAGGGTATCAAAGCCACGTCCGGAAGTGAAGAAGGTAATGATAAAATCGTCTATCGACAGGGTAAAAGCCAAAAGCGCAGCAGCGATTATTCCCGGCATCATCAGGGGAAATTTGATCTTCCAGAAGATGTAAGAAGGCTTTGCGCCCAGATCTTGAGCGGCTTCCACCAGGGAATAATCGAAACCTTCCAACCGGCTTTGGATCACGATCACTGTATAGGATATGCAGAAGGTTATATGCGCAATAAGTACCGTGATCATACCGGTATTTACCCGGGTAAAATTGAAGAGCAGCGCCAAAGATACGCCCATCAGGATATCCGGAATCATTAGTGGCACGTAGATTAAGCCCATGATTCCCTTTCTGCCGCTGAAGCGTTTATTTTCCAATCCCAGCGCGGTAAGGATGCCCAAACTCGTGGAGACCAAAGTGCTCAAGCCGGCGATCAGCATCGTATTCCGAAAGGCTTCGCCAATGGTGGCGTTTTGAAACAGCTGGGTATAATACTTGAAGGTAAAGCCCTGCCAGCCGGTGATAATCCGGGAGTCATTGAAACTGAAGATGATCAGGATCAAGATTGGGATATACAAAAAGACCATTACCAGGCTGAACATAGTAAGGCTCATGCCCCGATAAATTTTTGCCGGGTTCAGCCTCAAAGCCATAACTTCCTCTTCTGATGCCTTCGGTAAATGCCATACATCAACAGCAGCAGAAAAGCCACCAACAGGAGTAGTGTCAGAGATAGCGCCGAGGCCATCGGCCAGTTCCTCGGGATATTCTTGATCTTATAAGTAATCACCTGGCCAACATACAAGGATTGCTGATTCCCCACTAACTGGGGTATCAGATACGCGCCCAAAGCGGGAATAAAGACCAGCAGGGTACCGGCAAAGATACCTTCTACTGCCAGAGGCAGGGTGATGCGGAAAAATGCCTTCACCTCATTTGCACCCAGATCCATAGCCGCTTGCAACAGGGTAAAATCCAGCTTTTCCAACACGCTGTATAGAGGTAGAATCATATATGGCAGATATACATATACCATCACCATGATCACTGCCAGATCGGTGCGCAGAATCTCCAGTGGCTGCGAGATGATCCCCAGATTCATCAAAGTATCGTTCATCACTCCGCTGTAGGAAAGAAAGATGCGCCAGGAAAATATCCGGATGATGAGATTGGTCCAAAAGGGAATAATGATGAAGATCAGAAGCAAATTCTTAGTCTTCTCCGTGGATCTGGCAATAAAATAAGCCACCGGGAAACCCAGTAGAATACACAAAAAAGTGGTATATATCGCCAGCCGGAAGGAATGCAGGAACGGCTTCAGGTAATCCCCGCTGAATATCTGCCGATAGGCATCCAGGGATACCTCAAAATTCACGTCGTAAATATCCGGACTCAAGAAACTGTATATTACTACGATCAGATAGGGGATCAAAAAGAAGCAGGAAAGCCAGATCAAGGCAGGAAGACTTAATAGCCAGCTATTCAGATTCTTACGTTTGTCCAGTTTGTTCTGCAGACTTACGGGCATCAAGCCTTCCCCCGCTTTACATAGCGTTGCAGATTGGCATTTTCGCCAATATCGCTTTCGGGCAGTTCATTGGCATCGTTGGTCTCCACCACCCAGGTGTCGGTGTCGTGCCAGAAAAGCCAAACGCTCTCTTCCCAATCCAGCGCCTTATCGTCAAAATACACCCGCTTATGTTGGGAAAACACTCTGAATTTCAGCTTTCCAACCCGCACGATGTATTGGGTATGAGTGCCCAGATACAGGATATCTTCGATCTGCCCTTTCAGCATATTAATGTCATCCTGATGGCGTGGTTTATTGCGAGATATCGCGATCTTTTCCGGCCTCAGTGAAAGGGTGATCCGCGTGCCCGGCTCCGGGACATTCTGAAAGGAACTGTCTATCGTAAAATGCCGGTTTTCGCCATCAAAGCAATCCAGCTCCAGATAGTCCTCGTGAACTGCTTTTACATCCCCACTGATGAGATTGGTATCCCCAATAAAATATGCGGAAAAGATACTGGCAGGGCGTTCATAAATATCATCCGGAGGTCCGCTTTGCACTACCTTGCCCCTGTTCATCACCGCCAGCCTGTCTGATATACTCATTGCTTCGCTTTGATCGTGGGTTACGTAGATGAAAGTGATCCCTACTGCATCGTGAATATTCATCAGCTCGATCAGCATATGCTGCCGCAGTTTCAGATCCAGCGCTGCCAGCGGTTCATCCAATAGCAGGACCCGGGGTTTATTGATCAATGCCCGGGCAATAGCGATCCGCTGTTTTTGTCCTCCAGAGATCTGATTCGGATATTTGGATGCCTGATCCTCCATCTTTACCAGATTCAGCATCTCCTTCACCCTGGCCTTGATCTCGGCTTTGGGGCTTTTTTTGATGCGCAGCCCAAATGCCACGTTATCAAAGAGGGTCATATGGGGAAACAAGGAGTAATTCTGGAAGATCGTATTTACTTCGCGTTTATAGGGCGGCAGGGCAGAGATATCCTTGGAGCCCAGCCTAACGCTGCCGGTTGTGGGCATCTCGAAGCCGGCAATCATCCGCAACAGAGTGGTCTTGCCACAACCGCTGGGACCCAAAAAGCTGAATAGTTCCCCGCTTTTTATGGTCAGATTTACGTCCTCGACCGCCCGGAAACTACCAAAATCCTTGCTAAGATTCTCCAGTACAATATCTTCCAAATTATCCTCAGTTCAGTTTTAGTATTTTTCGCTGTATCAGTGTATTGCTATTCTTAGTCAATCTGATAAAATAGAGCCCCGCAGGCAAATCTCTGCCCCGGAAATCTTTGCC
>CAZJJH010000061.1:0-8410 GCA_964546265.1 uncultured Candidatus Cloacimonadota bacterium | reverse complement strand
CGATCAAAACCAGCTTCTCATTCCATGTTTGAAAAACGGGGGGATGTGAAAAAAGCTTTATCGCTTGACACAAAGCGCAGTTTTTCTGCTCTTGAATGGTATAAAGATCAGAAGGAATAAATATGAAAAGATATATCATGATAATGCTGGCAGCATTGTTCTGCCTGTATGCCTGGGCTTCTCCTGCTGCAAAGATTGGCGCAAGGGAATACAGCGAGCAGGAACTGAAGGATGGCTTTAGCGCATATCTGCAATATCAAAACCGGGAAAAGCTCAGTGAAGCAGATTCTCTGGCTTTGTGGGGCAGATATTTCGATGAACTGATTGCCATGTATATATATAACGACGCCATTGCTGAAGGTGCCGTGGAAGTAAGCGAAGCGGAATTGGAGCAGGAGATAATGCGCAATGTGCCGCAGGGAATCAAGCTGGTGGAGGATTTTTCTACCCATGGCGTGTTTGATATCAGTAAATACCACAAAGCACTTGAGGAAAATCCCCAATTCAAACAATCCGTGCTGGATTTTAGCCGGGATGTGTATGCATACAAAAAACTTTTACAGAAGATCCGCAGTGAAGTGAAGATAGACAGCAGCCGGGTAAAAGAGGAGTGGCTGGCAAAAGGGCATTCTGCCCGGGCAAAGATCATCCATTTTGATCCCAATATTTTGCAAGATATTGAGGCAAGCGAGGAGGACGCCCGCAAGCTTTACGATGAGAATATAGATAAATATCGTAAAGAAAACGGCCGTAGCCTGCGCTACGTGGCCTTCAGAGGGCTCAATTCACGTGAAAACGCCGGCAAAAAGCAGGAATTGCAACAGATGGCTGCGCAGTTGTTGCGCCTGGCACAAAAAAAGGGACTCAATAATGCCGCTGCCGAACTGAACCTGCAGGTTGAAGAAAGTCCCTATTTTTCCCAAGAAGATGAAATCATCAGAGGCGTAGCCAGAGATCCGCAGCTCGTAAGCACCGTTTTTGCCGCAGATCCCGGAACCTTGCTGGAGCTTTATCATAGCCCCTTTGGGGATATTTTCGTGGCAGAGGCAGGACCCCAAAAAGCAGAATACTACAGTCCCTTCGATCTTTATAAGCCTATTCTTCTGCTCCAGGCCAGGGCAATGGCGCGTAGCGCGACGATGCGTGAGCGAGTAAAGCAATTCATCGCAGAAAACAATTTTGAAAGCTATCTGTCCAGTGCTGAAGCACAGGGCTATCCTATCATCGAACAAGAAGATATCCGGCTAAACAGCCAGATCCCGGGAATAGGGCAGAGCGAGGCTCTAAACCGCGCGTGCCTGGCTACTGGAGCCGGGGAGTTCAGCCCTTTGGTAGAACAAGACGGGCATTTCTTTCTTGCTAAGGTGGAAGAGCGTGAAATCCGTAATGCCAGAACCTGGCAGCTAAAAAAAGCGGAAATCCTGCACAATGCCAGAATTGCCGCCGAAAACGCACATCTGGATAGCTGGTATCTGAATCGCAGGGACGCTCTGGAAATAGTGTATCCCAAGATTCTGCGGCAATAGCAGCAAATCCTCATCCCTTTTCACTAATCCCTGAAATCACTCCCGGGTATATGTCCGGACTTCAGATATATTTCCAGCTTGGATTGTGCTATGCGCATAGCAGGATCCAGGCTGGAAAGCTTGTTAAAGCCGGGGCGAAGCATCAGGACTGCGGCAAGCATTTCTTCGGTTTGATCCATGGAGAATAGTATCCATAACGAGCACAATAGCAGTTGCTTATCGGAAGAACAAGACTAAAGGCATCCCATGAATCAAACATGGATCAGAGTTTTGCCGCCTTCCATTTCTGTTTGAGCCAAATGCAGAATGGGGCATCAGGAGTGCTATAGGGCAAAAAGGCAAAAAAATTCCTTTACTAAAAAGCGGCTTTGAAAGAATTAGTAAGATACCGTAAAAGTGGAGGTAAAATGCTTAATTTTTCCAGGCATATCTTGCTGATAGTAGCCATACTAGCGCTCTTTGGCAGCCTTTGGGGCGCAGGAGAAACTATATATGAAATCCGGGTAGAAGGGGTGAGCAATATCGCTCCGGAACTGGTAACATCGGCTCTTAGCCTAAGGGTAGGAGATCCTCTTGAGAGCGAGAGTGTATCTCGTTCCATCCGCAATCTGTATCGTATGGGAGTTTTTTCGGATATTCAGATCCACTCCGAGCCCTATCGCACGGGGATAAATCTGATCGTGAAAGTAAAAGAAAATCCTGTAGTAAGTTCTATCAGCTACCAAGGTTTCAAGGTAGTAAAAAAGGAAAAGGTGGAAGAACTGGTAAATCTGCGGGTAGGCTCCTATTGGAGCGGAAATCTGAAGACAGATCTTTTGAACAAATTGAAAGCGGAATATGCCGGAAAGGGTTTTGCAAATGCCAGGATCGAGCTGCAAGAGCAGGAACTGCCCGAAAACGAGCTGGCTTTGACCATTCGTGTTGATGAAGGCGGCAGGATCATCTTAAAACAGATCACCTTTATCGGAAACGATAGTTACGAGGACAAAAGCTTGATCAAGAAAATGAAGACTAAGCCTCAGGGATTTCTGCGTTCAGGACGCTTCGATCAAGAAAAATTCGAAGCAGATATACTGGCGCTGGCAAATTACTACAAGAAAAACGGGTTTATCGATGTAAGCGTGGGACCTTGGGAATTGCAGCAGATTTCTGATCGACACCATGAACTCGTAATTACCATCAACGAGGGCAGCAGATATTTCTTTGGCGGAATCGAGCTAAAAGGGAATGAGCATTTTACTAAAGAAAGCATCGAAGATAACTTCAGCATGAGAGCCGGCGATACCTTCGATCAGGAAAGATTTGACGAACAGATGCGCAGCGTATATGCCATGTATTTTGACGAAGGCTTCATTTATGCAGACATCCGCAGCAACTATCTGCGGGCTTCTGATACCTTGAGGGTAGAGCTGGATATTACCGAAAACACTCGCGCCAAGATCCGCCAGATCCACATCACCGGCAACGATCGCACCAAAGAGAAAGTGCTCAGGCGCCAGCTGGAAATTGCGCCCGGAGATTATTACCGGCAATCCCAGGTGATTCGCAGCCAGCAAAATATCTATAACCTCGGCTTCATTGAACCGGATATCGGGATGGATTACGAACGCATCAACAATAATGGCGATATAGATCTGCAAATAGATGTAACGGATAAGCCCAGCGGTGTGGCAAATGGTGGAGTTGGTTACAACTCAGTGGACAAAATGGTGGGTCAACTTTCGCTTTCGCAAAATAATCTTTTTGGTAACAACTGGTCGGCAGGCATTACTTGGGATTTTGGGGGTAGCACCCAGAATTTTGAGCTGAATTTTACCAACCCCAATCTTTATGATACCGATATCCTTCTGGGATCCAATGTATATTATACCCGCAAAAACTGGAGCTCGTTCTACTATGAAATCTATACGCGTGGTGCCGCGGTGAGGTTGGGCCAGCCTATTCCCTGGGTGGATCGCACACGTGCCGCAGTGGGATACTCTTTCTATAGCAAAAAATACAACATCACAAACACCTCTGCGATAATGGCAGACAGCACCGCCAATGCCACTCTGATCGATCTGGATACCCTGGGGTGGCGCTATACCTCGGCACTGAACTTCACCCTGAGCAGAGATACCCGGGACAACATTTTCTTCCCCACCAAAGGCTCGCAGATCACTCTTTATTCAGAGCTTGCGGGAGGACCCTTCTTAGGCGATTTTGACTATTTCAAGCAGATAGCACAAGTAAACTGGTATGCTGAGGCATGGAAGAAGCTTACCCTAAGAACGAAATGGCGCTTTTCTTATATCACGCCTTATGCGGATTCTAAGGACGCTCCCCCGGATGAGAAATTCTATCTGGGCGGAACCGGTGTGGATGGCATTCGCGGCTATCCGGATCGCTCCATTGGCCCGGTTGGTGGCGGAACCAGAGCAATTCTGTTTTCTTCGGAATTGGGCTATCCCGTTGCCGGAGATCAAATCATTGCGGTTGCCTTCTTTGACGCTGGCGACAGCTACAACCATCTGCGGGATTTTAACTTCCTGAATTTTAAAAAAGGTCTGGGAGCCGGCATCAGAATCCGCAGTCCTTTTGGGCTTATCGGTTTCGATTATGCCTATGGAGTGGATAACCGCAGCTGGGAACCGCATCTGCAATTTGGAACTACATTCTAAATGAAATATAAACACTTGTTTGGACCCGTTATATCCAGACGCCTGGGAGTATCTCTGGGGCTGGACCTGGTGCCCTATAAATATTGCCCTTTGGATTGTGTATACTGTGAGATCCAGAGCACTACACACCTCACTACCACCCGCCAGGATTTCTTTCCGCTAAATGAAATTATCAGCGAACTGGATGACTATCTAAAAGCAGATCCACATCTGGATTATATTACTTTCTCCGGAGCGGGAGAGCCTACTCTCTACAGCTCGATTGATCAGATTATCCGGCATATAAAAGCGAAATATCCCCAGTATAAACTTGCGCTCTTGACCAACGGTACTCTGCTGAATGATGACCAGGTGTTGCAGGATATCCTGCCCTGCGATCTCATCCTGCCTTCCCTGGATGCCGCCAGCGATGAAGTGTATCAGAAAGTGAACCGTCCGCATCCGGATCTCAAAGCCAAAGATCTGATCAAGGGTCTGATCAAGTTGAGACAGCTGTATGCAGGAGAGATCTGGCTGGAAGTGTTTATAGTTCCGGGAATCACCGATACAAATGAAGAGCTTGGGCTTTTACGGGATGCCATTGCCGAAATCGCGCCGGATTTGGTACAATTGAACTCGCTGGATCGCCCTGGCGCAGAAGAATGGGTGGAGGCGGCTAATCCACAGCGCTTGAAGGAGATCCGAAGTTTTATGCGGAGCTGCCTCAGCATGCCTGTGGAGATAATCGCCAAAATCAAATATCAAACCGGATTGAATGCGCTGGACGAAGAGCTGGTGGAACTGATCAAAGGCACTCTGAGCCGCAGACCCGCCACAGCCGAAGACCTTGCAGCAGCTCTGGAAGTTCATATCAACGAGATATCCAAAGTATTGCGCGAACTGAACAAAGATGGCAATATCCAGGCAGAGCGCAAAGCCAGAGGAGTTTTCTACCAATGGATCCCATAATCCACAGTACAGCTATCATTACCGGAGCAGGTTCCGGGATCAGGATGGGCGGCGAAATCAAGAAACAGTATCGCTTGCTGGATGGCATTCCCATTCTCATCCGCAGCCTGGATCCCTTTTTTGCCTCCGGACTCATCTCCAGCATCATCGTTACCGCTCCCGAAGAGGATGTGGATTATTGCACAAACCTGATCAAACAGTATTTTGAGCCGGCCACCAAGCCTTTTTTGGTGATAGCTGGTGGATTGGAGCGCCAGGATAGCGTATTTGGGGCTTTGCAACACTGTCCGGAAGAGACAGCTTTGGTGTTCATTCACGACGCGGTGCGTCCTTTCATCAGCCTGGAGCTGATTGAGGAATTGCGGGATCTGGCGATAGAAGCTAAAGCGGTGGTGCCGGCGGCACGCCTGAAAAACACTATCAAACAAGTCTCGGGAGAGTATCTGGAAAACACTCTGGTGCGAGACCGTCTGGTGCAGGTCTTTACCCCGCAAGTGTTTGATTTCAAGCTGCTGAAAGACAGCTACGAGACAGCGTATCGGGATGGCTATATTAGTACAGACGATGCGGCTTTGGTGGAACATTTTGGGGCAAAAGTTCGCTACCATCTGACCAACGATATGAACCTAAAAATCACCGATGAGTGGGATCTTACTCTGGCACATCTTTTAATAGAGAAAAATATTCTGATATAGAAAAGGGAAAACTATGCTAAACCGAGTTTTGAAAAAGATTAGTAACTTTCAATTGAGCTTCAGATTACCCATTTTAGGCGTGGGCTGTGGCGTATTGGGCATGGCATTGCCCAAGGTATCAATAAATCTGGGTAAACATGCATCACAACTGTTAAAGGCTTTGGAATACCGGGGTTACGATAGCACCGGTGCCGCTTTTTTGCAAGAAAATAAACAGATAAGCCTTCTCAAAGACGTTGGTGCTCCTTCCACTCTGGTAAAGACCCTGGGCATCGAAAAAGAGCCCGGCAAGATATTCTGCGGGCAGGTACGCTGGGCAACTTTCGGTTCTGTAGATAAAGCTAATGCGCAGCCCCATGAAGTAAAATGCAAACGCCATCTGTTTGGGGCTCATAATGGCAATATCACCAATACTCGCGAACTAAAGGTGTTCCTGAGCAAAGAAGGGCATACTGTAGTATCGGATAACGATGGTGAAATGCTGGTGCACAGCGTGGAGCACTATTTTGATATTGAGCTCAATAGAGCCGGTAATCCCAAAGATCCCCAAGAGCGCAAGGCATGCATGCGCCGTGCCATCATCCAGACTGCGGAAAAGATGATCGGCTCCTACGCGGCAGTTATCGTGGATCCTGAAACAGAGACTTCTTGGGCGATCAAAGCCGGTTCCAGCCTCTACTTTGGGGTTGGCACCGTGGATGATATGCCCTTCTCTTTGGCCTCATCGGATCTCACAGCGGTGTTGCGCTTCACCAAAATGCTGGTGAATCTGCGCGAAGGGGAATTTGTAGAATATACTGCGGATTATTACCAGGTTTACGCTCAGAAGAATCTACGGTTCAAACGGCTGGGTCAGCCGGATGAACTGTATTCTACCGGGGATCTAATCGATGTGAAACCAGTGTATTCCAAATTGCGCGCCGAAGACGTGGAGTTGCTGCCGGAGTTTGAGTACTTCATGGAGCAGGAGATCTACGCGCAAAGCGAATCTACCGGAAAGCTCATCAAGCTCTTTCAGGGCGGATCCAATACCGGAAGATATATGCTGGATGTAATATCCCAGGCGGGTACCAAGGATTTCCTAAGCACTGCGATGCTGGAGATCGTTGGCAGCCAGGATATTGCAGAAAAACAGCAGCGCTTTGACGATCTGTGTGTTTCTCCCCAAGTATCCAGCTTCCTCGAACACGCTCAAAGGAATTACAGCGCCATCTTTGATGTGGCGGTGAAAGAAGATTTTGATAAGAAGTATTTCTTTTCCAACGAAAAAAACATCTTTATAGAGCTGTTGGGTGATGAATTTGATCGGAAACGACTGATTGTGGCTAAAGCTTTGGACAGCATCTCTGAACAGGTCTCAGTAACAGAATTTGAGCACAGTGTACAAAACTTTCTGGAACTGATCAAGAATACGGTGACCAGTAATCGCAATGCCTATTCCATCGCCTGCGGCACATCATTTCATGCCACCAAAATTGCTGCTCTCTTTTTCAACGAGATCGCTCAAATCGAGCTGATCCCAATCCTACCCGGAGATTTCAGGGGGGAATATTCCAATTGCATAAAAGATAAGGACCTCATCATCGGAGTATCCCAAAGCGGAGAAACCAAAGATCTGATCGATATTTTCAACGATATAGATTCCACCAATCTTGATGTGCGCAAGGTGGTCTTGGTAAACAACATGAATAGCACACTGGGTCAAGAAAAAAGCGATGTGGCAATTCCCATCCTGTGCGGACCGGAAATAGCTGTTCCTGCTACTAAAAGCTTTATGAACCAGATTACCTTATTCTACTATCTGGCGATCCGGGCTGCAGAAATGAAACTGCACGAACTGGAGACAGAGCTAAGTCCCGAGGCAGTTGCCCAGCGGGAAGCGGCACTGCAAAAACGCTATAAATCCCTGGCGGATATTCCTTTGCTACTAAAAGAGACAGTAGATAAAACCGACGATATGATCGACAAAATGGCAGCTAAAATCTATATGGAGCCTTCTTTGCACATCCTGGCTACCAAGATCAGCGGCGTAGCGATGGAAGGCGCACTTAAGATTCGCGAAACGGTATTGAATCATGCTGAAGGCAGGGAAGCCAGTGAATTTAAACATGGACCCAATACCATACTAGGGAAAAATACCGTGTTTGGCGTGAAGCATGTGCGCAGTTTTGTCCGCGCTTTCAGCAATATGATAGATACCATCGATGAACAGGCAGAAGCCCGCAACATAGCTCACACCGAGCGTAAGGATCTCTTAAAAGCATTGGCAGACTATGTGTTTACCCACAATATGCCCTTCAATCTTTCCCGGGAAGCCAGCAACATCTTTAACGACAGCATCCGGAATCAGGATTTCTTTGAGCCGCTGTATCGAAACTATCCGCTCATTTACGTGACCGGGCCGGATAAACGCGATGTGAATCTCACTATTTCACAGATCAATACCCATAAAATTCGCGGTGCTAATACCTATGTGATTGCCGAAGAGAACGATAACCTGATGAAAAACGCCTCCACAAATCCCAAAGAAGGGGAATATTACGGCTGGGCTTATATCATGCTCCCCAAAACAGGTGATAGC
>CAZJJH010000060.1:0-8448 GCA_964546265.1 uncultured Candidatus Cloacimonadota bacterium | reverse complement strand
GACCTTCACCTTCGGAGGGTGCCACTCTATCCAGCTGAGCTACAGGGACGCAGATATGTGAGTTCATAGATTTTTTTCTTACGCTTTCTGTCAACAGATTTGCTTGAAGTCACTTTTTCCACAAAGCATTTTAGCAGCTTTGGGGGCTTTGGATTTTACGATCTCCATGATTGCGTTCGAGACCTCGCGGATCTCCCACTGGGCGTGTTCATCGCTACGGAGCCGGATAAAGTGATAGATTTCGCGCAGGTTCATTTTCGCATATACTTTGCAGGTATTGCCATTTAGCTTCAGATAATTGTGAATATACCGGATCGGTTCCGGCAGGCTATCAGCAAGATCTGCGCATTCCAGAAAAAGAGGCTCCCAATATTCCTGCCGCTTCAATCTGTTCACAGCGGGAGGAAGCTGGAAGCTGCCGGGGATGCCATTCTTTTTTAGCATTGTGCATTGGCGGTGTCTCTTGAATTGTGCCCAGCAGGATTCACTCATGTAGAGCTCGAATTCAAATTCTGCCACCTCAAAGGCTCTGGGTGCTTTGTGCCAGCTCTGCATACCGGTGAAAACTCTTTTCCATAGATGATCTTTAGCTTTGCGGGGCATGCGGGATAGGGTGTCGAAGTTTTCCTGCCAGGAGAGCTCACTACGCTCATACAGGATAGCAGATAGAATCAGGTCATCGGCATTTTGAGGAGCAGAAATAAGCCTGGCTTTGCCCGCCATATCCCAATCTGCTACCCAGGGCAGGTCTTGCTGCAGGAAACTACTAAAACCCAAGGTGGAGAGATCAATATTGATGTCGTAGCCATCTGCTTCTGTGTGTCTGATCAGGGATGGGCAGATGGGTTTTACAGCGCTAATCAGTTTATCTTTCAATTCCTTAGCTTCCAGCAGAGGATTATTGGATAATCTGCGCAGTAAGATCTCCAGGCTGCGGGCATTCATGGTCATGCCCATTTGGGTTTTGGTAGAAAGTGGAAGGATGTATCTGGCATCTTCCTTGGCAAGGCATTCCAGTTCTCTGGCTTTTAGCTGTGGTTGTTCTTTTTTGTGAAGCTCAAGCAGAGCTCTGAAGCTTTCCTCATATTCCGTAAACAGCCGATCCATCAGAGCGATATATGCTTGTTTCAGCTTGGCTTTGTTCTTCAATTCTTCCGGCAGCAAATAATCCCGATTGAAGGTAACATAGCGTTGGGATTTTTCGGTAAACGATGCCAATCGACTACGCTGAATAACTTCCGTAAGCAACCTGGAAACATCGAGCAAATCCAGATTGAATACGGCATGTTCGGCGATAGAGGCATGCCCCATTTCGAATATGATGTTCTCATTGGAGCGTCTGGCTTTGTCCACTTGCAGCAGGGATTCGCTGCGCAATTGATCTACCCGTTTGGAACTGCGGGATATTCTGGCATAAGCTGCTGAAATCACTTCCGGAGTGGCGTTTTTGGCATTTAAAGATTGGATCAGGGAAGAATCGATGTTGTATCCGGCAACTATCAGCTTCATGATAACCTATAACAACGCGCTTACACTGCTGGCGCCGATGCGGTTAGCGCCACTTTTCAGCATTTCTCTGGCTGCTTCCGGAGTTCTGATACCGCCACTGGCTTTCACGCCAAACTTGGGCCCTACCACTTCTCTCATCAGGGCGATGTCTTCCGCTTTTGCCCCGGCGCTGCCAAATCCGGTACTGGTTTTAACAAATTTTGCTCCGGCTTTTTTGCTGAACAGGCAACTAATAATGAGCTCCTCGCGGCTTAGAAAGCAAGTTTCCAAGATCACCTTGAGTAGTACTTTGTGTTCCAGACACTGGATTGCAACTGCTTTGATGGTTTCCAGCACCATATCCCAATCCCGGCTCTTCAGCGCTGCGAGATTTTGGACCATATCCAACTCTTGAACTCCGGATTCTATAACCGCTTTAGCTTCTTTTTTCACTGCTTTGCGGCTGCCTGCTCCCAAAGGAAAATTGATCACTGTGCAAGTTTTGACTGGATCCTGAAGCATTTTGGCAGCTTGAGGAATAAAGTATGAATTGATGCACACGGAAGCTGTTTTATATTCATTAGCCATAGCGCACAGCTTTTGAATATCTTCCAAAGCGGCATCGGCCTTGAGGATCGTAGCGTCGATGGAACCCGCGATTCCCTTGCTTTCATCATATAGTTCATCAGCTTCATCGGCTCTGCATTTGGCACAATGCAGACATATCTTGTGTCCACCGCCACAGCGGGCGAGATCCTCGGAAGGGAAAAATTCTCTAGCGATATCTTCGATGCTTTTCATATTGTAACTCCTTTATATGCTGCTAATTGCCCACAAGCTCCACATACTTCGCTGCCACGACTGCGACGCAGAGTAACGGCTTGATTCAGGCTCTGAGCTTCTTTCAGAAAATCCTCGATTTCACGTGAATCGGGACTTCTGTAGGGTAGTTGATCTACCCGGTTGTAGGGGATAAAGTTAATTTTGCAGGAAAGATCTCCGGCAAAGCGTTTAAGAGCTTTGATGTCTTCTTTGCCCATGTTCACTTCCGGAATAAGGATATACTCGAAAGTGACCCGGAAGCTGCTTTTCTTCAGGAAATACTTCAGTGCTTCTTTTAGCTCTTGCAAGGGATGGCGCAGAGTAATGGGCATTAAGAGTTCTCGCTTGGCATCAATGGCAGAGTTCAAAGAAACGGCAAGCTTGGTTTTTACCCCGCTATCTGCCAGGCGAATTATTCCTTCCGGCACTCCGCAGGTAGAAATGGTAGTTCTGCGAGGGCTAAAGGATATTCCCTGGTCAGATTGGATGATGCTGAGGCTTTGTAAAACTGCATCCAGATTGTCCATAGGCTCTCCCATCCCCATAAACACGAGATTAGTCAAGTGCTTAGGTGCGCAAAGCTTTTGGGCGAGCATTATCTGTCCTACTATTTCATGGCTTGCAAGACTGCGGGTAAGTCCCATCGTTCCGGTTGCGCAAAAACTACAGCCCCGGCTGCATCCTACTTGGGAAGAGACGCAGAGGGTTTGTTTTTTCCGGGCAGGGATCAGCACCATCTCTACCAGGGAGTCGTCCTTGAGTTTCAATCTGTATTTCACCGTGCCATCCGGTGCTTGTCTGTAATGGTCTATAAGTGGCAAAGAGAAATCAAATTGATCCATCAGGAAGCGGTTGAAATCCTTGGGCAGATTTGTCATCGCGGCAGGATCAAACACAAGGCTTTTATATAGCCAATGCTTCAATTGCCGAAAACGGTAATCCGGAAAATCACCTCCGGATATGGGTTTTATCTCTTCAGGTTTTAGCGAAAAGATGTTTATTGGCATGTTTCAATATCCGGAATGCTGATGATTTTCAATTGTGAAAACTCTTCGGGTTTGATTTCGATGATGTTTTGATCCTCCGCTGCCAGGTAAATCTTATGTGCCAGCACATCGATGCGCAAAACCATGGCTTTGGTATCTTTATAGCGTACACAGGTGCCAATAATCGGATAGTCCTTACCTTCTTCTACGTAGAAGTCTTCTTCAAAATTGAGGCAACATAACAGCCTGCCGCAGGGTCCAGATATTTTGGAGAGATTTCCTGCGAGATTTTGATCCTTAGCCATCTTGATAGTTACCTGATTGAACCGCTTCAAAAAGCTGGAGCAGCAATATTGGTTTCCACACATTCCGAAGCCACCAAGTCTCTTTGCTTCATCCCTGCCGGTGGTTTGGTGAAGCTCAATCCGAGTTTTGAATATTGTGGCAAGTTCGCGCACAAAAGTGCGAAAATCTATTCTTCCATCAGCGGTAAAAAAGAAGGTAAGTTTATTGCCATCAAATTGATATATGGTTTCTATCAATTTCATTTCAAAGGGATAGTGTAGCAACAGGTCATTAAATGTGGCGGCAGCTTTGTCTTCTTCTCTGCCAATATTGCGCAGTTTATCCATATCAGATTCCCCTGCGCTTCTCAAAATGTGAAATACTCTTCCATCTCCGGCAAGGATGTCTTTTTCATCGCGGGGCACTGCCATATGGACTATCTGCGCGATATCCTCACCACGTTCTACTTCTACTACGATAAGATCTTCCGGTTGGATTGGCATATTGTCAGGATTCAGGTAATAGCCCATCCTGCCGGTTCGAAATTCAACTTCTATATACTCTTGCATTTATTCTCCGTAAATGTGTTTTAATAATGATAGCTCTGTCGGACTAAGGCCAATGCTGCGTCTGGCTTTTACTACTGCCGCTGTAGTGCAAAACTCTGAGAAACGGTAGGGGACAAGATTATCGGCCTCTCCCCAGGAAAAGTCTGGCACAAAATTGCTGAACAGTTTGCCGCCATATATGTTTGAACCGGTGCCAACCACCAAACCGGTGTTCAGGCTGCAGTTGATTCCTGTCTTTACATGGTCGCCCAGTACGCAACCCATGAACCTGGAGCCGCTGTCGATCTGGCTTTGTACAGGGTAGCTGTATGTCTTTACATTTTTATAAGTATTTTTCAGATCACTATTGTTTGTATCCGCGCCCAAGTTTACCCATTCTCCTACAAAGGCATGGCCCAAAAAACCATCATGTTGTTTGTTGGAATAAGCTTGAAAGATACTGCCTTCGACCTCGCCGCCGACTTTGCAGACGGGTCCGATCGATACGCCACCATATATTTTAGCGGCGATCTTGACGATGCTTTTCTTACCGATATATGCGGGGCCGGTGATCACAGAATTTGCCATGACTTTCACCCCTTCGTCTATCACAATGGGTCCATCTGAGGCGTCCAGAACTACGTTTGGGGCAAAGCTTACATTCTCGGCAATCCAGATGTTATAGGGGTGCAATACCGTTACGCCCGGCTCGGTCTCGAAATAATTGTCTGCTTCATAAAAGACGTTCTCAAAATCCAAGCGGATCAAGCGGGCGTTATCGTGAATCAAATCCGCCGCTTGGCGATACAGCTCTATCTTGCAAGGAATTGCCTTTACAGATTCCGGTAAAGCTTGTGCAAAGGCGATGTCTTTATCGCTACGAATTGCAATGATATCCTGCTGGTTTACTAACGCGTAGCCGTCCTGCAAAGCTCGGATTTCTGCCAGGCTGCTTTCATCTACCCTGATTCTGGAGTTCAGGTATAGCTTTGGACCCTCAGGCACTTGGTTTAGTAACCAATCTGGATGCCTTTGCGCGTATAGCTCTTCAAGATTTGGGTCTAGAATAAGGCAGGTATCTTCAGCACCAAAAAAGAATTGCAGCCGCTGTCTCAATTTCAGTATTCCGCACCGCAAATCCCCAGTACTGCGCAAATGACTGAGAGGGTAAAAACACTTGGTATGTATGTCGTCGAAAATTACTATCTGCATCATTAACTCCTTCCGGGTGGGCGCTTACCATGCCATACAAACATGCCCAATTGACCGAGAATCATGGTGAAAACCAACATGAATGTCTGAATCACCAGCCAGATGGGATAAAAACCAAGCATTCTCTTGTTCACACCGAAGTGTTTGTGAGAATATGAGATCATTATCAGCTCGATCAATATCCGATATATAAATGCGGCGAGTCCCAGCTTAAAATTGACAAACATCAGGATAATGGAACCCCAATAGAGGCAAGCCATCGAAAACAGGATGAAGAAAAACTCTGGATTGAAACTGAGCTGATATTTCATGTTCGATGCCCAGCGGCTACGTTGATTGATAAACTGCTTCCAGCTTTTTACAGGATGAGTATATGTAAATGAACTGGGGGAGAAATTGAATACTATCTTGTGTCCTTTGCCGCGCATCAACTGCATAAGGTTCACGTCGTCCCCACTTATTAAGTGCCAGATCTTGCTAAAGCCGCCCACATCCTCCCAGGCGCTTTTACGGTAGGCAAGGTTTTGGCCGATGCACGCCCAGCTTTTACCCAGGGTGTAGCCTCCCCCCAGTACCATGTAGGTGAGGGCAAAATCCAAATGCTCATACTTTTGCAAAATGCTGGCCTTGCTCCAAACGGGGATTAAGGTGCGCGAATATCCCGCCACCATGCTAACATCGTCACTGAAGCAGGAAACCATGCTGCTGATCCAGGTTTGAGCTACCATGCAATCAGCATCAGTGGTAAGGATGATATCGCCATCAGCAGCCAGAACTGCTTTGTTCAATGCCATCTTTTTTGGAGAAACCACTCCATCTCTGCCTAAGGACTTGATATAGCGTACGTTATGCCCGGCTTCGATGTAGCATTGCATCAGCTCTTCCGTGTTGTCTTCGGAATCATCATCTCCCAGAATAATCTCGTAGAGACTTTTTGGGTAGTCTTGTGACAGTAAGCTGGTCATCAAGCGGGGAAGGTTTTTCGCTTCGTTGCGCGCCACCACGACCACAGAAACCCTTAGTTTCTTGTAGTTTTTGGGAGCAGTATAACGCTTCCAGCCAAAGTAAAAGCGGATTACGAAAAAAATGTAGGTGAAAGATCCTGAGGTAATCAGGGCGAGAAGGAGCCAGTAAAGTACTTTTGCGATCACCGGTTATTCCAGCTCGAGAGTATCGTTATAACCCCATCTGGTAGGGTAGAAATTGAATTGCAAAGTATCGTCCAGAGCGGGGGGAACATTGCCTTCGATGAAGTATTCGTCGATTCCACCTTCATGGCTTAGGAATCCAGTTTGAGGGTTTATCTGGTGAGTCTCGATTTTATCCGGTTTTTCAAAAGCGTATCTGGGATCATCGGCGGGAGGAGTTTTCCCTCTGTTGTCCAATCTGATGCATTTGGTCATGATCTTTCCCCAGATCGGGGCGCATACCGCGCTTGCTGAGATTTTTGCATTGCTATCGAAGCCGTTCCAAATTCCCAAAGTAAATTCCTTGTTGAAGCCGATGAACCAGGCGTCACGATGGTCGCTGGAGGTTCCTGTCTTTCCAGCTACCGGCCAATAGTAGTTATTGCGAGCCGCTGCACCCGTGCCGGATGTGGTAACTGATTGCATCATACTGGTCATTATAAATGCTACTTCTTCGGTAGTTACTCTACTTTTTGTGCTTATTCCCCGCTCCAGGATTTTACCGTTTGTATCTTCCACTTTCGTGATAAACACAGGGCTAACTCTGGTTCCCTGGTTGGGGAAGGTTGTATAAGCCGAAATAAGGGTGATGGGCGTAACTTCATAAGCGCCAAGGGCAGCAGCATAATCTGTAACCTTGCGTTTGATGCCAAATCGATTGAAGGCGTCCGTTAGTGTATCCAGTCCCAGATCCATTGCTGCTTTAACTGCCCAAACGTTGTAGGAATGGGTGAGAGCGGTGCGCATGCGGGAAAATCCGTAATATTTTTTGCTATAATTGGTGGGTGTCCATTCTTTTCCGTTGCCGGCAATAATGCTGATCTTAGCATCGTTTATCACCGTTGCGGGAGTATAACCTCGCTCTACGGCAGCTGTATAGTAAACGGGTTTAATTGCGCTTCCGGGTTGACGTTTGGCCTGAGTCATGCGGTTGAACTTGCTGTGTGCGAAATTTCTACCCCCAATCATCGCTCTTACAAAACCTGTTTTGTTTTCCATCAATACCAGCCCGCCCTGGAGGTATTTGGTGTTAATGTCAAACGCGTTTGGGCTAACATCCGCGAATTTGCTAGAATAATTGTAGCGCTTTTCCACATCACTAAGATATGAGTTTAAAACCGAATCAGCATATACGGTAAGGTCTTGATCCAGAGTGGTATATATCCTCAGACCCCCTTCAAAGAGACGGTCTGTTCCGTATTTACGTTCCAGATAGAGCCTGATGTGCTCGATAAAATAATCTGAAGCCACCTGGCGGATAGTGCTGCCGGGTTTGCGCAAGGGCGAGGATACTGCCAGTTCATAATCCACATCGGATATTACCCCGGATTCATACATGCGCAGAAGTACGTTATCTCGCCGGGTTTTAGTGCGTTCAGGATGCTTGATTGGATTGAAATAGTTAGGTCGCTGAATCATCCCGATCAAAGTGGCGGATTCCGCCAGAGAGAGATCTTTGGCATGTTTGCCATAGTAGTTCAGGGCTGCAGCTTCTACTCCATGCAATTGTCCGCCCCAGAAGATCTTATTGAAGTAAATCTCCAGGATCTCTTCTTTAGAGAACTCCCGTTCGATGCGAAGCGCTAGAAGCACTTCTTTGATCTTGCGAGAAATGCGTTTATCTAATGTTAGAAACATGTTGCGCGCCATTTGTTGAGTGATTGTGCTGGCGCCCTGGGAGAAGTCCATACGCACCAGATCGATGGCAAGAGCACGGATATTGCCCAAGACATCCACGCCAAAGTGTTTATAAAAGTTTTTATCCTCGGTTACAATGAGAGCGTCAATCAGATGCGGAGGCAATTCCTTCAAAGATACAAGTTTACGCTTTTCGAAAGCAAAGAGATAGATCATTTTGCCATTGCGGTCGTATACTTCCGAGCCACTACGCATAGTGAAATTTCTCAATTCACTGGTGGG
>CAZJJH010000059.1:0-8453 GCA_964546265.1 uncultured Candidatus Cloacimonadota bacterium | reverse complement strand
CTTACAAGCAAGATGTCGGGGGTTCAAGTCCCTCAACGCCCACCACTTCTTTCTTAAACACAGAGGAATGATGAAAATAGCTATCACCGGTGCTAATGGCTTTGTAGGAAGCACACTGTTAAAACACTTCAATCAAGCTGGTTTTGAACCTGTAGCACTTGTACGCAAGAATTTCCACTGCCCTGCTGTTCCCGTCCGAATCGTGGATTATACAAATACTGAATCCGTTTTGAACGCGATAAGGGATATCGATGTACTCATCCACAATGCCGGGAAAACGAAGACTGTGGATAGCAATGCAATGCTGGCTGCAAATGTGGGAATCACTCGAACCGTAGTGCAGGCAGTCAATCGGGCTCAGCGTCCTCTACGCTTTATCTATATTAGTTCCCAAGCTGCTGCAGGTCCTTCTACAATAGCTCAGCCGCTTAGCGAAAATGCCTTTCCCCATCCCTTAAGCATCTATGGAAAAAGTAAAGCGATAGCCGAGCGCATTGTACAAAAGCAATGCACCAAACCCTGGAACATTGTGCGTCCCTGCTCGGTGTATGGCGAGGGAGACCGGGATTTTCTAAGCCTTTTTAAACTGAGTAAAGCCGGGTTCACCGTCCAAATCGGCTCTCAAGAGCGTCACCTGAATATGATCCATGTCTCTCAATTGGCAGATTTTATCTTGCACCTTATTGGCAATCAACAGGTATCGGGAGAGATATTTTTTGCTACAGATAACCAGGTATATACTCAAGCGCAGATTGCCGGCTACATCTCGGAAGCCATTGGCAAAACGGCGCGCAGGATTACTATACCCGAGTTCGTTGCCAAAACCGTGTTCAAATGCGGCGATATCTGGGCTAAGATACGGAACCAGCCTTCGGCCATATCTGTGGAAAAGTATCTGGAACTAAGCGCTGAAGGCTGGGTGGCAGACACCGGAAAGGCCCGCAAGTTGCTGGGCTGGAATCCACCGCCAAAACTTCCTGAATTGATCCAAGGAACATACAGATGGTATCAAGAAAACGCCTGGCTATAGTCCTCTTCCTGATCGCTATCTGCGCTATATACGGGCAAAGTCCTGATAGCCTGGGCATAGCCGATGACACGAGCTACATTGAGCCGGAACAAATCCTGCCAGAGACCGCCAACAGTCTGATAGACAGCCTGAAAAAGGAAGATGTGATAAGCTACATAGACAAGCTGCGGGGGACAGAATACCCACCGGCGATATCCTTAGATAGGAGTGGTTTTTCACCTTTTCTCAGCTCATACAATTCGGATTTTCACTTCACGGGACTGATCAACAATCCAATACAGCTGAATAAAAACAACTTCAGCATCCCCAATACACCGCATTCACCCTGGTTTTATGCGGGATATTTAGGTCAGTTTCACGCCTTAAATTATGATGGATACGAGCTCATAGCCGGGTTTGAGCCATACACTTTACCGGTAAGCCTTTCGCGCCTGCAAGCCTCGTTGGGGGATTACGACAGTCGTTATGCTCTGGGTTCTTTTACCAAAGGCTATCTCTTTAATATCGAAGGCTTAAGCCTGCAAGCTGACTACAACCTGCTCAATGGTTGGTGGGCAGATTCGCCCAATAGCGGCAGTTCTGCTAGATCCTATCTTCGCTACGAGAAGAGCGATTATATCTGGGATCTGGAGTTTGCGGGTTACAACAAGGAAAGCGGTTCATATGAATTGAACACTGCCTATTGGCATTTAGGAAACTTCAGCCTCAAAAACAAGTATAGCCAGATCCTGGCTAGCTTTCATAACCCCTGGCTCAATCTTAGTTTTGCGCATGTAAAGGATCGAGATTCATCATTTGGCTATCTGAAATCCATGAATATGGAAAGTCTGCAGATAGCCGCGGATAAATCCTTATCTTTGGGCAGGGCATCGCTTGGCTTAAGGCACGAATATCAGGATCTGAAGCGTGACTACCGACCAGCCTCCTTGCCAAATCAGAGCGATTACAAGCACAAGAGCAGCTTAACTTTTTTTAGCGGATACCTGGCAAATCTGAACCTGGATCTCGATGTTTACGATGCAGAAAGCGCAGAGATAATGGCCAGGCTGGAAAAGCCTCTGGGTCGATTTGCATTGGGCATCAATTCTCGCTACAGGCTGGGAGATTACGACCCTCAAACCTTGATTACCTCTCCTATCGACGGTTCCGACATGCCCGCTGTTGATATTCTGTATCCCTCACTAAATTCCATTTATGCAGGCCTTAGTCTAGATGATCTGCAGCTACACGTGGCATTCTCCACCAAACAGATAGAGCAACACCAGCTTGCCTCGAAATATGTTTCCAAACCGGATTTGATAAGCATTTGGGCTTCCTACGAAAAGCGTTTTATGGATTTCTCCGTGAATATCGACAGCGATTGGAATTATCAGGAATACGACCCTTATCTGATGGCAGCGCCCAAGTTTAGTTTTCAAAGCAAACAAAGCCTTTCATGGCATCTAAGCCATGACAATCTCCTGAGCGGAGGATTCAGCGTTTACGGACATTCGGATTATTATCTTGCCAATACCCAGACTCCGGTGCTGATAGAAGCTTCCACGATCCTGGATGCCTTTGCCTCGGTTCGGATCAGCAAAATGTTTGATTTCACCATAAGCGCCAGAAACCTTCTCTCCACCTCGCTGTTTGGCTTATATCCAGTTCCTCTTTCACTCCACGCCGGCCTGCGCTGGTATTTTATCAATTAATCTGAAAATACTGCAAATCCTTTTGGAACAGTTTTTGCACATCTGTATATTATCATATTGGGAGGACCGATGAAAAATACAATACTTTTGATAAGCATATTATGCCTTAGCATACTCTATGCCGCTACGCCGGAACTATATCAGGATTTTGGCGGAGGAGTGAACGTCCGCTTCGAGAGTCTGCGAGAAAGCCCGATGCAGAAAAACTCTCAAGGTCAGGAAATTGACGAGGAGTTTCCGGATACTCCGATGATTTCACGCACTTTGGCATTTCCATATCAGGAAGCTGACCTCAGCGTTAGCCAGATGACTTGGAGAGTGTTTTCCAAGGATGGGGAGTACCTTAGTTCCCGCTCAGAGATTGTAGATGATTCAGTGGTGCTTAGCCCGGTATTTACTTTCAGAGAAATGCGGGGAGTAACCTTAAAGATCCAAACTCAGAGGGAAACTGATACTGAAATCCTTACTTTAGACAATCTGGATCTGAACATCCGCGGCAATGGCACTATAGATATGCCTCAAAGCCTTTCTCCTGCTTTTGTGCAGGCCTACGAATATCTTGCTGATAACTGGAATACTTCATACCTGAAATCTCTGCCCATTGCCAGGCCAAAAATGCTGATCATCAGCCATCCGCAATTGGCAAATTACCAGGCAGGCTTCATTCAATGGAAACGCTCTCTGGGTTACGACGTATTTGTATTGAATCGTGCCGATATCGGATCCTCTTTGCAGGAGATAAGAGATGCCATTCACACACACTACACTGAACATCAGGCAGATTACCTCTTGCTTTTGGGAGATACCGTGGGCAATTTCAGCATTCCTACAAACTTTTATCCCTCTCCCGAATACGCTGAAAACGATGCGGACGATTTTTATTACACTTTGCTGGAAGGGGACGACTATTTCCCCGAGATGTTAGTAGGAAGATTTTCTTTTACTGATATTATGGAATTCATCGTGATGACCACCAAAACTGTTAGCTACGAGCAAGAACCCTTCATGGCAGATACTTCCTGGATGACCCGTGCTTTAGTGATTGCGGGAAACTATGCGGAAGGAAACCTCCGACCCACCACGCCGGTGTGGATGAGCCGCTGGTTGCGGGAAAGGCTTCTCGATTACGGATATGCAGAAGTAGACACTGTTTTTTATCCGCCAAGTTATCCCGGTACTTCGATGATTACCCAATCCATCAATGATGGAGTCCAGTTCATTAGTTACCGCGGTTGGGGAGATGCCAATGGCTGGCACTATCCCAGTTTCCATATCCCGGATCTCAATAGTACTTTCAACAGCTCCAAAATGCCGATTGTCTATTCAATCGTGTGCAATACTGGTGATTTTGCCAATTCCGTGAATCCATCCTTTGGGGAAAAATGGATGCGGATGGGCACTACTGCCAGTTTGGGCGGCTGCGTTGCCTTTGTAGGACCCTCTGATCTGCACACCAAGACCCGCCTGAACAATACAATTTCCAGTGGGGCATATCGCTCAATTATGGATTGGGATGTGCGCGGATTTGGAACTTCCGTTTTAATGGGCAAAATGGAGCTCTATAAGAACTTCCCGAATGATCTTGAACCCGGTCAGTATGTACCGTTTTACTTCCACGTTTACAATATCTTATCCGATCCTTCCATGAACATGTGGAGCCTGGTGCCCAATGTTATCGATGAAAACGTTATTGAAGGCGGCCTTACTTTTTCTCAATCCGATTCTTATATCCGTGTTCTGGGTTCACACCTTGATGGCGCAATTGTTTCCGGAACCAAGGATGGCGAAAACTTCAGTTATGCCAGAGTTATACAGGGCATGGCGGTGTTAAATATTGATCCCGAGCAAGAAGGGGATCTCACCATTACCGTTTCCAAACCTGATTGGGTACCTTTGGTGCGCACTCTTACAGCAACTGAGGCCACCGGTATTGGCGTGGTTGACAATACGGGAATGGATACCACAATCAACGCCCATGAAACCAAAATGGTCGATATCACTGTAAAAAACTTCTCTGATTCTGCGCTAAACGGTGTGTCCGCTTCTATTATAGAACACCCCAATTTTACCATTACCGCACTTAATTCCGAGGATTTCGACCTCCCTCCAGAAGCTACTCACACCTTGCAATATCAGATAAAAGCCAACAACCAGGTGCATCCCGGTGATTTCTTCAATTTGGATTTCCGCACTTCCAATCCTGATAGCAGACACATATTCCAGATGGCAGGAGGCGGAGCACGTCTGACAGTGGTGAACCATAGCGGAATACTGGAATTGGGTCAAAACAGCCAGATTTCTCTGTCTGTGCTCAATAGCGGTACTACCCCTATGCAAAATGCTGAAGTAGTGGTAGAATCTCTCACCGAAGCTGCAAACGTTCCCAGCTCTGCCATCAACCTTGGCAATATAGCGGTAGCTCAGGAAATGAGTTTTGACCTAAATATCGATCTGATGCCGGAAGTTTGGGATGGTAGAAACATTCCTCTCAAGTTTAGTTTCAGTGACGATCAAGGCTACCAATGGATTGCCTATTACGCTCTAACTGCAGGAAATCCCAGCACTGATGATCCCACTGGTCCCTGCCCTTATGGATATTTCATCTATGACAATACCGATGCAGATTATGATATGGTTCCAACTTACGACTGGGTAGAGCTGGATCCGGAACTGGGCGGCCAGGGAAATCTGTGGTTGATCATGGACGATGGCGTGAAGCAGGTGGATTTGCCCTTCAATTTCAGATTCTATGGACAGGATTACAACAGCCTTACCATGAGTTCAAACGGCTGGGTATCCTTTATTCATACCGCTGAAAGCTATTTTAACAACCACTATATACCCGCAGCTTTGGGTCCCTATGCCATGATCGCAGGTTATTGGGATGATCTTAAAGGCATGAAAACCGGCGTGGATAACAATGGTGACGATGTGTTTGCCGATATGAGAATTCTCTATTGGTATGATGAAGCCAATAACCGCTACATCGTTCAGTGGAACGAAGCATACAACCAATATACCATTCAAGCCGGACAAGATGCTTCTTTGGAAAAATTCCAGATCATACTATATCCCAGAGATGGCGAAGATGGAGATGTTGTAATCCAATATCATACCGTAGATAATCCCGCGGTAAATGGAAACTATGCCACGGTGGGCATTGAAGACCATCTGCAGCGCACCGGACTTACATACACCTATGGCAATGCTTATCCGCAAACAGCAGCGATCCTGGAGGCAGGAAGAGCCATTCGCTTTACTACCACCGCTCCGGATTCCTATGTTTCAAATGAAGACGCAGTTGCTTCAGTTCCTGTGAAAAACCTGCGTAACTATCCCAATCCCTTCAATCCCAGCACTGTGATTGCCTTTGAAAGCAGCAAAGCCGATATAGCATCACTGCAAGTATTCAATACAAAGGGACAATTGGTAAAAGCTATTCACGATGGAGCCATCAAAGCCGGAACCAATAGTTTTGTGTGGGATGGTACCGACAGCTCCGGCAAAACAGTTGCCAGCGGAATTTACTTCTACCGCCTGCGTAACAGTCATGGCGATTTCACTCGCAAAATGCTGATGATGAAATAAGCAACCAATAAAAATATGCAAAGGGCACCCGTTTGAGGTGCCCTTTTGTGTATCTCAAGCACAAGACGAAACATCCTCCACAATGATGCATATAAAGAGTCGGAATCAGCTCCCATTTTGCTTTGGGTATTGTTAAACAGTTTGGATGGCATTTCGTGCCTCCATCCTATTCTGCTTGAATTGCCATCTATCACCCATGGGTTCTCGGAAGAGCCTGGGAAGCTGAAACATAAAGCTCCACCGAGTCTTACATTCATCTGCATTAGCGGCTCAAATTGATATGAATCCTAGCGCCTGCCTGAAGCTTTGCCCCAACATTGGCAAGCTTTCGTCGTTAGATACAGCTATGGCCATACCAGCATCCAGCGACGAACTTGTGCTAATGCCAGGGCGAAGCATCAGGCAGGGGAGGAGCGTTTCCCAGGGTTGAATTACTTACTCACCGCTTTTGCAACGATCTGTCAAACAGGCGAGTCAAACAGACGCATTTGCCCGATTACTATAAGTGGATTCGGGCCACATAAAGATAATTAATCTTGACAATTATGCGGCATTTTTCAGATAGTGCAAGCTTCTTTAACAAAATAAGATAAATACAAAAAACTAAGGATAAAAATGCATAAATTAAGACTGAGCTTTCTACTGCTGGCATCGGTGTTTATCCTCTTTTCCTGCGGGAATAACCAATCCTTAACCCCTCCGGTGATCGATGGTAATCCGCTGGAATTTGGCACGGATCTTACTTTGGATATCCTCACCTGGAATCTGAAGGAATTTCCCTACCACGAAGAGACCATAATGAATCTGGCGGAAATCATACCGGTTCTGAAAGCCGATGTAATTGCCTTTCAAGAGATAATGGATCCATCGCCGTTTTATGCGCTTGCCAACCAATTACCCGGTTATCAAGCCCTAGTGTATAATGCCAGCTCATCATGGAGATTAGCATATCTATATAATAGTTCTACCGTTTCGGTAAACGATTCATACACAATCTTCAATGACGATGGCAACGCCTTTCCCCGCCCCCCGTATATTTTAGACATGAATTTTGGCACGAATAGATATTATGTAATAAACAACCATTTCAAGGCCTTGGGCGACAATGTGATAGACGAGACTGATCCCTGGGATGAAGAAATGCGCAGGCTAAACGCCTCCCTGCGGCTGGAAGAATACATCCGCGAGAACCTTCCTGACCAACGCGTAATCATGCTGGGAGATCTGAACGATCAGCTCCAGGAATCAGAGGAGACAAATGTCTTTCTACCTTTCCTGAATAGAGGCGATGACTACTTCTTCACTACCATGCCCATCGCGCAAAATCCTACATTGGATACTGTTTCCTATCCCGCCCGCAATAGTATTTTGGATCATATTTTGATCACAGATGAGCTGTTTGGGGATTTTGATGCTTCTGGCGCCGTATGCAAGGCTTTGAAGATAGAAGACATGGTGGGCGGCCTCTCTGCTTATTACGATCTTCTTTCAGATCATCGGCCAGTGGGTATCCGCTTGTTGGCATACTGAGCCACAGGCTTCTGCTTTTTTGGGGATCTTCCTTCATGGGAGATCCTTTTTTTCCATAAAGCCTAGAAAGGCAAATGCGTTTTTGCCGGGTAGGAACTCCTGCGGATGGCGCTTTACAGTGCAGATGACCTCCATATGTTGCCCGGGTAGGCATTTAGGACTGCATCTATTATCACCCTCCAGCTCTCTGTATGGGGCTTCGCTCCTTATTCAGATCAATCACGATCTTTGGTATCTGGAATAAAAAACAAACAGTTTATGGGAAGAATTACAGCGGCATTGAAGCCGTAATTCATGAAAAATTGAGCTTCAATTTCTGGTTCAAAAAAGCGGATATAGCCATGGAAGCAAGGCAATAGCATTGGTGATAAAAAAAATTTCATATTAGTAGAGGATTGATATTCATATAGATGCGCTGTGAAAAAGTCTGGCAGAGCAAAAAAGGCAGAATAAATCTGTTGACAAAAAAAGGGCTATCAGGAAGATGGCGAAACCTTGCTGCTGAGCTTGATGCTTACGGCGAGTTTGATCTTTAAGTTATATAGAGTGGGAATGTGAATAGAAGCTCTTGTCAGTTCAATCATTTTAGTTAATGATGGAGAGTTTGATCCTGG
>CAZJJH010000058.1:0-8490 GCA_964546265.1 uncultured Candidatus Cloacimonadota bacterium | reverse complement strand
GGGCTTCATTCCCCATCACTGTATTATGGTATGTAATCGTAATCAACGCCATGAATCTGATAGACGGCATGGATGGGCTTGCCACAGGAATTGCCGCCATAGTCTCCGCCGTTTTGCTGGTGGTAGGTATCATAGAGTCAAACATGCTGGTAATTGCTTTATCGGGCTTTCTGCTTGGCGCTACGATCGCTTTTTTGCGTTACAATTTTCACCCCGCTAAAATCTTTCTGGGAGAAACGGGAAGCCAATTCATCGCGTTGAATATCGCCGCCATCTCCACTGCCGGTTCTGCGCAGTTCAAGGGCATTACTTCCATGACGATGATTCTTCCCCTTGCGGCTCTGGGAATTCCCATGCTGGATGTTCTGCTGGCCATCAGCCGCAGATTACGGGTGGGGCAGATTTTTAGAGCGGATAAGGCCCACATCCACCATACCATGTTAGCTTTGGGGATGTCTCAACGTGTCATTTCGCTTATTGTATATTTTATTACGGTTTTATTTGGACTCATCGCCATCGGCTTTTCTTTTACGGATAAAAAGATCCTCTTTTCTCTGCTGATGGTGCTTTTGGCCTTAATAGTAGTTATCGCATATATCATTATGCGCCTGGAGCAAAAAAAATGAAGAATATACTTTTTACCACATTTCTGCTTATGCTAAGCCTGCTTCACGCTCAGAACTGGCAGACCATCAACAATGTTAACCACGTCTATGATATCGAAAAAGAGGGTGATAGCATCTATTTTTCCAGCTGGGGCGGGGTAGTAGAGATCAGAGGCAATGCCGGACAACACCTGCAGGATTTTGAGATGATAAACCAATATAACACCAGTGATGGATTGGTTTCCAACGATATTCGCAACCTAGTCTGGTTAAATTTCTCACAAAGCCTGTGGATGGGCTCTTCCTACGACGGCATCAGCATAAAAAGCAGTAATGGAATTCAGAATATTGGAACAGATCTGGGACTGCCTTCGCTAAGGATCAATCGCATCCTTGAAAACGGCGCATATACCTACGTAGCCACCCCCGAAGGTCTTAGCGTTTTCTATTATCTTGATGGAGTTCAATTTCCCCTGATGCTGAATCAGCACAATTCCATAACCACCGGTGGCGCTCTGCCCAATAACAATATTCACGACCTCATTCTGGCTGATAATGGATACCTCTATCTTGCCCATGATGCGGGAATCACCTATGTCTCCCCGGATTCTCTGAATGTAAATTCCGCCTGGCATTCGTTGATGGACGACTCACCTTTGCCATTAACCAACAATTACATACTCAGTTCCAATGCAGAACACTTAGCGATCGCTGCAAACAGCAATATCTATATATCGGATCTTGCTCACTTTGGCTGGAACATTATTGATCCCGACGGCAGCAATGCTTCCAACAGCATTTCGGATATATTGCTGGATTCCACGCAGCAGTTATGGGTTGCTTACGGGCAATGGAATGAAAGCATTTTAAGCTACTCAACTTCTGAAGATTTACTGCTGTCTCGAACAAACATCGAGAATCAGGAAGTGCAATACTGGCACAAAGCTGAAGATTCCTTGAAGTTGAACCACATTTCCAAAATAGAGGAAATTGCTAACGAGATCTACATCTGCACATGGGGAGATGGCATTGCCCGATACCGCGAAGCACAATGGGAATACTACAATCCGGACAACATTGCCTTCCCCAAGATAACCATGAGCAAAGTGGATCAAAACAACAAGCTCTGGTTTGCCAGCGGGGTTATCGGAGACTACGTTGTACCAAAAGGCACGATGGGAGTTTGCTCCTTTGCAAATAATGAATGGCAAGCTTACGACATCGACAATAGCCCTTTGCACTCCAATAATATCCTCTGCCTGGAAGTTGACGCCAGAAATCGTAAATGGTTTGGAGCCTGGGACGCCGGTAACCTATCTCCCCATAAAAAGGGTCTCAGTATCTACGACGAATCCGACAACTCCTGGAAATGGCTATATAACGATGGCACTCACATCTGGAACCATGAAACTAATGATTGGGGACCCCTGATAGATTATGGCACTAACCTGATAACCGGAACTATCGGAGGCATTTACAAGGATTTACATGACAATATGCTGGTGCTTAGTTATGACGGTGGAGTAAACATCATGGATGAAAATGACCAGGTGCAAGCTACATTTTTTCTGCCCAACACTACTTTCCAGCGAGTTGTGAATGCATACCATAATGGCAGACAGTATTTCTTTGGCACAGAAGCAGATAATGGGCTATCTATCTGGAATCACGACAGCCTCCCCATCAGCAACGGTGAGCATTGGGAAAGCCGCATCCCTTCAGAGTTAAAGGGGGGGAAAATCTACGGCGTGGCCAGCACAGAAACGCCATACAGCCCCAGCGGCTGGCAACACTTTGTAAGTGCTGGAACCGGTTTGTATGTTTGGGATGAGTTTGATTGGTACAAATTTGATGTTTACATCAAAAAACACAGATACAATTTCTCTAACAGCACCTGGCTGGAAGATACCCTTTACTATGCGGATGAAGAACGCCTTTTTGGCGGTGTGCGCACTTACCCAATTTCGATTTTGGGAGACCCTTTTGGAAGGATCTGGATAGGTACCGAAGATAACGGAATCAGTATGTACAATCCCATTACCGAGCGTTTTACTAATTACTATCAAGGAAATTCCCCCTTGCTTTCAAACCAGATCATCTCATTGGGTTATGACCCTCTGGAAGGCAGATTGTTGATTGGTACTACAAATGGATTGAATACCCTGCGAATTGGCAGAACTGTAAAGCCGGATACCCGGCTCAAGACCGTGAAAGCCTACCCAAATCCTTTCCGTCCGGATGGCATTACAGCCGCTCAGATCGTGAATCTGCCCCAGGACAGTATGCCCAAAGGGCAAAACGAATGCCGCATCTTCAGCTCTTCCGGTGCTTTAGTCAAAAAGCTGGAAGAAAGCCCCTTTGCCCGTTTTGAATGGGATGGCACAAATGACTCCGGCAAAATTGTTTCTTCCGGAGTTTACTTCTTTGTAGTTACGGATGAGGATGGGAATGCAGCTCGGGGAAAGATAGCCGTTATCCGCTGATGAAGCCAAAAGAAATGCTCAGAGCCCAGGCTCTGGAAGTACTCCAAGAACTGGATCTGCCCAATTCTGGAGTGATTGTATGTGATCGCTCTCTGAAAGAGTTATACGCCTCCATATTCGACCACGCACAGCTCCCGATCTTTGCCATCGATGCCTGCGAACAGAATAAAAGCCTTGCGACTGTGGAAAACATGTATCGGTTCTTTATGAAACACTTTGTAAACCGTGCCCAGCCGGTTCACGTCTTTGGCGGAGGGATATGTTGCGATCTCGCTGCATACGCCGCCTCCACTTACAAACGCGGAATAAGACTAATTTTGTATCCCTCTACCCTCCTGGCAATGATAGACGCAGCCATTGGTGGTAAAACTGCGGTCAATTTTGCCAGCCAGAAAAACCTCATTGGTACCTTTTATCCGGCAGAAAGCATCCGCCTCTATCCCCCCTTTCTTAATACCTTGCCACATGAAGAATTAAGACAAGGTCTCGCTGAAATGCTGAAGGCACACATCCTGTTCCCACGGCTTCCTTTGCCGGATTTTAGCGCTACAGAACTGCCCGATTCCGAGCTGCTAATCAGCTATGCTCTATTCAAAATGAGCATTTGCCAGCAGGATCCCTATGACACAGAGCAAAGACGTCTCCTGAACTTTGGTCATAGTTTTGCCCATGCTCTGGAAAGCCTCAGCAAATATGAGATTAAACATGGTGATGCGGTAGCTTTGGGGATGAATATGGCGTGTGATTTCAGCCTCGAGATGGGTCTGATAGAGCTTTCCCGCCATGAAGAACTCAACGAGTTACTCTCGCTTTACCCATATCCCTCTCCGGCTTTGGATTTTGCCGCAAAGATCTCGTTTGAAGAACTCCTTCCGCTTTTGAGGCAAGATAAAAAGAACTCCGGCGCCATCACTTTGATTTTGCCGGTAAAAGAAGAGATCAAACAAGTAGAGCTAAAGCTGTAAGAAACCTGTTCTTTAAACTCCCCTACTCATTTGCATCAGTTCCCACATTACATTTATTCCCACCGCGATGCAATCCTCCGAAGGTAAAAAATCCGCCGCATGCAGAGCTTTATCGCTACCGCTACCCAGCCAAAACAGTAAACCTGGATACATGGTAGTAAAAAAGCCAAAATCCTCTCCGGTCATCACTGTTTCAGCATTCTGATAGAGGTATCCCAGCTTTGAGCATACTCCTTGCAAACGTTTTTCCAAATCGGCATTATTCACAACAGCATCGTAGCTGCCCAAAAGCTGCAGTTCTGCTTTTGCAGAAAACAAATCCGCGCTTTGTCCGGCATGTTTTTCGATAAGCTGATTCACCCTATCCCGCATTCTGGCACTAATGGTCCGGTGTGTGCCTTCGAGCACACATTTATCCGCAATTATATTACGGATAATGCCGGCAGACATCTTTCCCACATGAAAGATGACCCTCTCTTCCAAATTCAAACTTGCTACATCCCGCATGATTTTGTGATAAAAATCCATGCCACACGCCAGAGCGTTCACGCCTTTTTCTGGGAATGCTACATGCGCTGCCTTCCCATAGAAGCTAAGATCAAACTCCTGAGGTATCCCAAAAAAGATCCCCGGTTTGGAACTAATAGTTCCTACGGGAAGGTCGCTGCCCACATGCAGGGCAAAAGCAGCCCGAATGTCATATTGTTGCAGGATGTTTTCTCTGATGATGCTCTGTGCTCCGCCCTTACCCTCTTCCGCGGGTTGAAACAGAAACAGCAAATTCTGCCCCGGCTTTTGCAAAAGCACCCTATTGATCAGTCCCATCAATACTGCCATATGAACATCATGCCCGCAGGCATGCATCAAGCCCGGATGCTCCGAGCGATAGCTGCAGGATGTTTGTTCCTCAGAAGGCAAAGCATCCATATCTGCCCTGAACAGCAGATATGCCTTTGCACTCTTGTTGCCCCGATATTCCACCAATAAACCGGGGGAATTTTTGCAGCGCACGATCCGGAAAGAATCCTGAGCAGGCATCTGCGCCAGAACGCTTAGGAGCAGGTCGCGGGTTTTGAACTCTTCAAACGCCAATTCCGGGATCTTATGAAGGGATTTTCTCAGTTTTACGGCATCAAACATCGTTATGAGAGCTTCCCTGCTTGTTTGGCATGTGTCAAAAAGATATTTATTGCGTTTGCCGCCGCACCGATTCTTACATTGTGTCCCACATTCCAGAAATTGAGCGAATACTCATCTACCCCCATTCGTAACCTGCACACATGGGCATCATTGGAACTACCAATCGCCAAAGGCGTGATATAGCTGTTTTCATGAAATTTTATTGCCTCGGCTTCTTTCAAAAGTTTCCCCGCAAGAGCCAAATCTACCTTGCGTTCAAACTCTGCATATACGGCATTGGAATGACCGTAAAGCACGGGAACCCGAACCGTAGTAGCACTTACTTTGATATTTTCCTTGCCCAATATCTTGCAGGTCTCCTGGCGCATCTTTTCCTCTTCCGTACTGTAGCCACTATCCAAAAAAACTCCAATCTGCGGGATAACGTTCAAATCTATAATCTCGGGATATATGCCTTTAACGGTGCTGCCTCTGCGCTGTTTTTCCAAAATCTCTATCCCGCTGTGACCACTGCCTGATACCGCCTGATATGTGGATACCACTACTTTTTTCAACCCAAAAGCTTTATCCAGTATAGCCAGAGGTAAAACCATCTGTATGGTAGAGCAGTTTGGATTTGCCACGATGCCTCTGTAGCCCTTAAGGAGATCATGATTGATCTGAGGAACTATCAGGGGGATTTCTGCCTCAGTTCTGAATGCCGAAGAGTTATCGATCACCAGCTCGCTGTGTTCTGCGGCAATGGGCGCATAGGCACGCGCTACTCCACCTCCAGCAGAAAAGAACACATAATCATAACCGGAGGCAAAGCTTTTTGCATCCAGTTCCTTTACTTCCAATGGTCGATCCAGATAGTGCAGCGTCGTTCCGCTTGATTTTGCGGAAGCATACAGATCCAATACCTCCGGCTCCTGGTTTTGCTCTTCCAGGCAGCTCAACATCATTCTTCCCACTTCGCCGGTAGCGCCAACAATTGCTATTTTCATTATGTTATATCCTTCAATATCATAGATTCCAGAAGGTCAAGGTGCAGAATACGCCTCTTTTGTCAATGTAAACTTGACGAAACTCTGCCCTTTAAAAACCTTGCATCATGTTTTGTGTGCCCCTGTAGCTCAGGGGATAGAGCAGCGGTTTCCTAAACCGTTGGTCGGAAGTTCGATTCTTCCCAGGGGTGCCAATCTTTAAACGAATTGACAATAAATAAGGCAGATGTATATGAATCGGCAAATCACTTCACCCACATGTCCTATTGGTCATCTTGTAGCTTTATACCATAGTGGTTTGCTGCGTTTGGCTTGCGTCCATAGCGTAAAGGGAAATAATCTCAATTTATTGTTGGAAGATTCCAGCATGATATCTTTAAATGCAAATCGCATAGTTCTCTATAGCCGCAATGCGTATCCCGTAGCCCCGCAGACCCTGATTAGCTTTTCCCAAAAGCTGCAACCCCAAGCGATAGATTTCCAGACCCTGGATCCGGAGGGAGAAAGCCTCGAGAGCCTCGCCCAACGCTTGAATAAGTGTGAAGATCAGGAAATCTTCACTTTGCTTTTACATCTGAAACAAAATCCCCACAAATATTACCAGAAACACCAGCTCTTTTTTTCCCGCAGTCCTGGAAGCGAACTCGAATTCAAGCGGCAAAAAGCAATTTTGGAAAGCCGGGAGCATTACCTTTTGCAAGTTACGAACTTCTTCAGAAATCCGGACGCGACCTTAAGCGATGAAACGCGAAACCAACTAATCAGGGAGCTACGCCTCCACCTGCAAGGGGAAAAGCATGAAGATCTGGAGAAAGCATTAAAACAGGTCCTTCCCGGCATATCTCCCGGAGAAATACGAGCGCGGCTGGGCGATACGCTACCGGTTCACGATCCCGCTTTATTAGAATCCGGCATCCCGATAGTTTTTTTGGAAGATCATAGATCCCCCGCTCCAGCAAAAAACGCTCTTGAGTTAACGCCAATTACCGCTTTCTGTATCGATGATGAGGATAGCAAGGATTTTGACGACGCTATCAGCCTCCGGATATCTGACAACGAATATATACTGGGAATTCATGTAAGCAATCTCGCTCTGCAGATAGATCCTCAGCACGCTTTGTTTGCAACTGCCCAGGAACGAGTATCTTCTGTGTATCTGCCGGCTGGAATAGTAGCCATGCTGCCCCCGGCATTTTCAGAACAAGCTTTTTCTCTGATCTCTGATTCAAGCCGGGATGTTCTAAGCCTGTATGTAAGGCTGGATAAAAAGCTAAACATCACGGGAAGTCAGTTTAGCTGCGATAAAATCAAGATCAGCAAAAACTTCAGTTACAAGGAAGTGGATCGCGCCCGTTACGACGCATTCTGGCAACCTTTTTTTCGGATCAGCACTCACTTCAGAGAACAGCGCGAACTTTTAGCTCCGCTTAAATAGAAAAGGTTTTACTACAATCTTCAATTGCACGATTCTAAGCTTTCTCTAAAGCGGGTGGACATGCAAAGCCCTGCCCGGCAGATGATAGAAGAGTTTATGGTGCTTTATAACCGAAGCCTTGCGGATTTTGCCGTAAATCAGCATATTCCCATGCTGTTTCGCAATATAAACAGCTACTACGATGCCGAGAGAGATTGGCAAAGCAGCACAGCCTATCTGGACACCAAAGCTTCCTACCACCCCGGCATAGGTGCTGAAGCGTATCTGCATTCCACCAGCCCGATACGCAGATTTGTGGATCTGGTAAATCAGATGCAAATCGTGCAACATCTGGTTAAACATAGCTCCCTATTCGACGATAAACATTTGGCAGGATTCATCCCGGGGATCGAGAAACGCATCCTCATGCAACGCGATATGGCTATGAAGTCCGAACGCTATTGGCTGTTGCGTTTCATTGAACAACACCACATGCATAGCCCCCTGAAAGGAATATTAAAAGCTGCCAGCAACGGCAAATTCCGCGTGGAGATCCTACCCTGGGAAAAACAGATCTGGGTAAATATGGATGCAATTCCTAAAGACAACGAAGAGTTCCTCTTTGTAGTGTATGACATAAATTGGGAAAGACAAGTACTGATGGCTGACCTTATCTCCTAAGCCCAAACAACGCTTTCTTGCCACTTCCTGATGCCATTGCCCTATTATCAGCTATCATTCAAGCTTGGATGCTGCTTTGGCGGCAGCTATATCTAACGACAATATTGCCCTAACCATACCCCGGAGCAGTGGAGAGCCCCCTGGGAAGGCATTGCTTTGCTAATGGGCATCATCAATACCCAGTTGGGAGATAGGTCGCAGCACTGGTCAATGAGC
>CAZJJH010000057.1:0-8692 GCA_964546265.1 uncultured Candidatus Cloacimonadota bacterium | reverse complement strand
CCATAGTTATTGGAGCAATTGGAGATCGTTACCGGCAAGCCGAAAGTTCGGTGCCAGGCTCGCAACAGGTGGTCGCTGGCGGCTTTGGAGGCGGAATATGGGGAAGAGGGATCATAAGGAGTATCTTCAGTGAACATCCCAGTGTCGCCCAGGGAGCCATACACTTCATCGGTGGAAACGTGATGAAAGCGGAATGCTGCTTTTTCCTTTTCAGATAGCTTTTTATAGAGATCGAGTGCTGCTGCCAGAAGCGTTGCTGTGCCCATCACATTGGTCTCTACAAATTGCAGAGGACCATCGATGGAGCGGTCCACGTGGGATTCCGCGGCAAAATTGACGATAGTATCAGGTTGGAAGGATTCAAAGATTTGCTTGATGCGAGGGGCGTCACAGATATCAGCGTGCTCGAAGAAGTATCTTTGGCCGCCGTAGAGAGAATCAATTTCTGCCAGGGACTGCAGGTTTCCGGCATATGTAAGGGCGTCGATATTCAGCACTTTGCCAGAGAAGGAATGATCTCTGAAGAGATTGTGGATATAGTTTGCGCCGATGAATCCTGCACCACCGGTTACGATTACTTTTTGCATATTTACCTCAGTTTTTCCAATAGATTTTTGATGCGTTCCAATTCACTTTCTGATCTAAACTCCAGGCTAATTTTGCCGCGACCTTTGTTTTCGGTGATTTTCACCTTGGTATTAAGCAGGGCGCTTAAAGATTGTTCCAGAGTGCGGTTAGTAGTGCTGATAGCGGGGCGTTTTTGAGCTTGATCTACAGTCTGAGCAAAGTTCTTGGCCTTCTCTTCTGCCTGGCGCACAGTAAGTTTATATTTTACAATGAATTCGGCAAAGCGCAGCTGATGGGGTTCTTCTACCATCAATACTGCTCTGGCATGCCCTGCACTAAGTGTGTCGGACGCTACCATCTTGATCACTTCCGGGGGCAACTTCAGCAGGCGCAGGCTATTGGAGATAGTAGCGCGATCCTTTGCCATTACTTTGGCAATCTCGGCATGGGTGAGCCCAAAATCATCTGCTAAAGCCTGATACGCCAGCGCTTCTTCGATGGGATCCAGATCTTCGCGCTGGATATTCTCGATGATTGCCATCTGCAGTTGTTCTTTTTGGGATACAGAGCGAACTACCACCGGAACTGAATCCAATCCCGCCAGTTTAGCCGCTTCCAGCCTGCGTTCTCCGGCGATCAATTCATAATCGCTCCCTGCGCTTTTAGTAACGATCAAGGGTTGAATAATGCCATTTTCCAGAATTGATTGCGCCAGATCCTTGAGTTTATCGGGATCAAAGTTTTTGCGCGGTTGATAGCGGTTTGGTTTGATGTGATCGATGGGAACGGTGCCGATGCCAGCTGAGAGTTTATTCTCGCGCTCGCCGTTGGGAATCAAAGCGGACAGGCCGCGTCCGAGGTGTTCGTTCATTTTGTCCTCATCATTTACTGCGTTCAATTACTTCGTTGCCCAGGTTCAGATAGCTCATGGCGCCGGGGGAGCGGATGTCGTAAAGAAAGATCGGTTTCCCAAAGCTAGGGGCTTCGGTGAGTTTGATATTGCGGGGAATCACGCTGCGAAACACTTTTTCCTTGAAATAGCGGTGCACTTCTTTTGCCACCTGCATGCTGAGGTTCACCCGTTTGTCAAACATCGTGAGCAGGATGCCCATAATATTCAGGGCGGGATTCAGGTTTTTCTGAATCAAGCGAATAGTGGTGAGCAGCTGGCTTACTCCTTCCAGGGCGTAATATTCGCATTGTATGGGCACGATCACGTCTGTGGATGCGGTCATGGCGTTCACGGTTAGCAGTCCCAGGGAAGGCGGACAATCGATCAGAATATAATCCCAATCGTTCAGAATGGGTTGCAAAGCTTCTTTCAGCTTATGTTCGCGGGCAAATTCGTGCACCAGCTCGATTTCCGCGCCAGTGAGGTTGATATTACCGGGAACGCAAAAGAGGTTTTGCGTGCTTGTAGGCAAGATGCAATCTGCCAGCGGGGCTTTACCGATGAGGGCATCATACACCTGCAAATCAACGTTATCCTTATCTATCCCCACTCCGCTGGAGGCGTTGCCCTGGGGATCAAAATCTATCAGCAGGGTGCGTTTCTCCAATACCGCCAAAGCCGCAGCGAGGTTTACTGTGGTAGTGGTTTTACCCACCCCACCCTTTTGATTTACTATCGTAATAATCTTTGTCATATCTATATCGGTTTATATCCTTAATTCAGCGTTTCATCAGGTCTCTTTGCGCAATCTTGATCAATCTGCGGGTACCCAGGCTTTCATCTTCCCTGAAGAAAATTTCTTCATATTTGATGCCGGCGAGATCTTCCAAAGAGCGCGATTTATACATCACGAGATGCCCCGAAGGCTTCAAAAGTCTCCTGAGCGGTGAATAATAGCGTTCTTCCAATGCCACCGCGCGACAGAGGATGAGGTCGAAGCTGGGACGCCGCCCCAGAAAGGCGTAATCCTCCAGGCGGGAACACTCTACGCTTGTAGTGCTCAAACCCAGCGCTTCTACCATTTCTGCCAGAACTTTTGTCTTTTTGGCGATGCTATCCAATAGCACCAGTTCGCAAGGGGGACATGCCAATTTCAAGGGAATCCCCGGCAAACCGCCGCCACTGCCAAAGTCTAAAACGGTTTTATCCACAAAATCCAAACATTCCATGGCTTGAAGGCTGTCAAGAAAATGCTGAACCCAATATGCCGCCGGGGGCATTTTGCGCGATACCAGATTCACCACTTTATTGTGTTCATACAGTAAGCGGTGAAAATGCTCAAACTTCCCCATCAAATGGGGGATATCCGGTAAGCTGAGTTTATTGAGATATTCCTCAAAGATTTGTTTTTCTTCGGTCATAATTTTTCCTTTGGGAGATTACGGATTAGAGCCTGAATGAGGAAAGACGGATCTTCCCGGAATTCTTCGATATAGTCTCGCGCCTGCGCGCTTGAGTGCATACTGATGGAGCGTGCCACGAGGAAGCGCAAGCGCTCACTCTCCAGATCCCGGTAATTGCTCAAAAGAACAAGGCTTTTAGGATCGTCGATATTTGCCAGTGCTGACAGGCAGGCAACCAGATACATATCCTGTTTAAGATAGTTTTCGATTATGGGCAGCAAGCGTTCATCACGCATTCCTGCCAGCAGAGCGATGGAATTTTTGGCTTTCAGGGAATCCCGTGCCGAGCTTTGCTCCAGGAGCAAATCCCGAAAGGTTTCATCTTCCTTACACAAAGCTTGTAATGCCCGGAATTCCAGCCCGGATTCTGTATCCATCTTGTGTTCCAAAATATAGCTGCGAGCTTCATCGGCACGCTGCAGCATATATTCCCGGGCTGTTCTGACCCTGTTGATGGCGTTGCCTACTTCCCACTCCGAGGCTGCGGCAAAGATTTCTGCGATTGGGGCATCAGCTGCCGGAGCGGGCAATTGTGCCTCATCTTCGGCGGGCTCCGGTTCTGCGGTTTCGTTTATGGCTACATCTCTACCAAAGCCATAGCTGCCTTTTTGCCAATCATTATTGTTGCTTTTTAGAGAATCCGGGTAGCTGTCTTCCCCGCCGGCATCCAGGAACAAACCCAAGCCTCCAGTATTACGTGCAAAGGCCGCATTGCCATAGTTTTGTGCTTCGCTGCGTTCATAGCGGTCTTTCCCTTCCAGATCTGCAAAAATACCCAATGAGTTCGACAGCCCCAGTCCATTACCGCCATGGATGGAATAGGCATCATCGCCACTGCCATCGATCAACATACCAAAACCATAGTCATGTCCGGCACCTTGTCCGGGTCCGTTGCGGCTATAATAGCAATCGTTTCCTTCGCGGTCGTAGAGAATGCCGCTGGCAAGATGGATGCCAGATCCCTGCGGGTAATATACAGCGTTATAGACATCGTTGCCCGCTTCATCCATCAGGATTCCCGTAGCATACCAATAGCCCACGCCCTGCGCATACACTCCGCCGTTGTATTTATCTGATCCATCTGCGTCGTAAAGCAAGCCCAGACCTCCGGCAAGATAGGGGCGGATACCAAAGCCCATACCCTGGCCCATCGTGCGGTAGTCATTTGGCATCAGGGGGGCATGGAAATATCTGCCACCCAGATAGTAAGAATCTGCACCGGAGTAATCTGCCAATAGAGCAGAGGCTTTGGCAGAAGCAAAGGCTTGCGCCAGAGAACCGGCATGATAGCTGTCGTTTCCCTTTATATCCTGCAGGCACGCCAAGCCAGCGATGGCAGCGGCTTGAGCGAACACCCCCCCCTTATAGATATCGTCGCCTTCTGTATCCAGATGCCACATCGAGCCCAGGATCGCAGAAAAAGAAAAATCTGCCAGATGATATACATCATTTCCGGCGTAATCTGCGCTCATGAAGACGCCCTGTTGCGCAAAGAATGAAGGTTCCCGGCAGCTATAAAGATCGTCTCCGCTTTTATCTATAACCATCAGCAGCGGGTGTGAAGCAGAGGTTTGAAGTGCGGTGGGATAGATGTCTTCTCCCGCAGGATCCAAAATAAAGCAAATTGGATCCTGAGATATCTGGGGAAAGCTGGTCTGATCATAAGTGTCGTTTCCGGGACTGCCCAGGATCATTGTGCCATATTTACTTTTGTAGCTTAGGCTTTCCTGGTTGAATAGTTCGAAATCTGCCAGAAAATCTCTCAAGCAGATCATTGCCTCGGTTGCCGCGATCAGGGCACCCAGATCCAGATCATCAATTATTGCGGCGTAGGCTTTGATATCCGGCTCTTCTTCCCAGGGCAGACCCCGGCGGGCAAAATACTCTTGATAGTCTGCGGCATCCTCTGCTTCCAGCATTACCTGCATCATGAAGGCGGAGAGGCTATCCCGGGCAGTGGGGCTAAGATGCGTAAAAGCTTTTTCATACATAGAGTTTATGGCATCAAAGCTAAGCTCCACATAAGTGAAGAGTTCCCGGCTATTGCGGATTTCCGGCGGGATTAGGCTGAGGCTGTAAAATCCATTTTCAGCAGCGATATCGCCCAAAAAACGGGGGAGCGAGGATTCGTCTCTTTTGCGCATTTTTTCCTGCAAATCTTCCAAAATCTCCACCGCAGAAAAGCCACCTTCCAGCACCTGCAGATGCCACTCCGATTTTGCCAGAGTAGAGGGATCCCAATCCCGGCAAAATGCAGCATGCTGAAGAGTAAATCCCTCTTGGGCAAGCATTTCAGAAAACTGCTCCAGCTCATTTTCACTTAGTATTTTTTCGGCATACAAAAGCCCCCCAGCTCTGCAAAATAGCAGAGTGAGTGCAAGAACTATCAATAATCTATGAACACAATAACCTTTCATACCAACCTCATAGACTATTATTTGAAAAGCGGCATATATTGTCAAATATTCTTTTCTTTTTTGCAATTTATGAGCCTGAAGCCCTGCTTGATGCTCGCCAGATGCTTCAACGCAGCATCAGCCCAATATCGTCCTTAGATACTGCTATGCTCAAAGGAGAATCCTGGCTTAAAGGTGTTCTAAACTTGAGCTGAAGCACCGGGCAAGCACCGGGGAAAGCCAGAATCCCACGCTCGAATGGCTATCGGAAATGCTCTTGCTAAAGTGCAAAATAAACAGAGGCTGATCCACGTCAATCGGGCATCACTTGCCGAAAAGGTGAAACTCACTTATACTGTCTATAAAAAACGAGGCGAAGATGAAACGCATTTTATTGATTTCTACCATTATCATGATGATGGGAGCGGGTCTTTGGGCTCAGGATATGTTCCGGGTGGAAACCGAGATCGGCGCTGCTTTCAGCGGCTATAACGATGTGCGAAGCCCCAATGAAAACAACGGGAGTCCATTGCTTTCCTTTACGGACGGGTTGAAAACGGATCCGGGCTTTAGCAGCAGATTGTTTCTGCATTTCAAGCCGCATCCCCGGCACCAGTTGTCTTTGTTGGCAGCCCCGCTCACGCTAAAACCCAAGGGTACTTTGAAAGAAGATATCAGTTACGAAGGGGTGGATTTCAATGCAGGAGAGGAGATTAACGCCGAATACCGTTTCGATTCTTACCGGGCAGAATATCGCTATATATTTCCCAAGCCCTTGTTTATCCTGAAATCAGTAGGCGCTTCGCTAAAGATCCGCGATGCCGAGATTCTGCTGGAAAGCCCCGGTAAGCGTTCCACTAAGACCAATACCGGCTTTGTGCCGCTCTTGAATGTGAATATGGGCTATCCAATCATGGAAGAGCTGGAAGTGGTATTGGAAGCCGAAGGATTGGCTTCGCCTTATGGCAGGGCAGAAGATGTGTATCTGGGGCTGGATTTTAGCATCAACCACAAGCTGAATATGCGGGCGGGTTATCGCTTGCTGGAAGGCGGTAGCGATAATGATGAAGTATATACTTTTGCCGCAATCCATTACGCAACGATTGGCTTCAGCATAAAACTGTAAAATACTAAGGAGCATATAAATGGAAGCATTTAGTTTCCACAATCCCACCAAAATTCTCTTTGGCGCAGATCAGATCCTGCCATTGGGACAGGAAATGAAGCAGGATGGCATCAGTAAATGCTTGCTGATTGCCGGAGGCGGCTCGCTGAAGATAAACGGAGCTTACACACAGATCACAAGCGCTTTCGGCGCATGCGGAATAGAACTGATTGAATGCTGGGGAGTTCAGGCAAATCCCACCCTGGAAAAGGTAAAAGAAATCGTTGAATTGCAAAAACAAAGCGGAGCGCAAGCAATTCTTGCCGCCGGAGGTGGTTCCGTAATAGATACTGCCAAAGCGGTGGCGGCGGGAGTCTATCTGCAGGATCCCTGGAATGCCTTTTCCGGAAAGGAAAAGATCACTAAAGCCTTGCCAATCTATACTGTATTGACGATCTCCGCAACCGGTAGCGAAATGAACGGTAACGCGGTAATTACCAATAGCGAAACCATGCAGAAATGGGGGATGTTTTCGCCTCTGGTGTATCCCAAAATCAGCGTGATCGATCCCGCTCTGCAAAACAGCCTGCCCTTCAAGCAGACCGCAAACGGGGCGATGGACGCGATTGCCCACATCCTGGAATTCTATTTTGCCAATGAACATGCCTACAGCACTTTGGCGATTGATGAGGCTTTGTTGAAAACCATCATCGAGATGGCAGACATATTGCACAAAGAGCCCAGAAATATCCACGCCCGGGGAAGCCTGGCATGGAGCGCCACGCTTGCGCTGAACGGAATTAGCGGCGTAGGGATGAAAGGGGGAGATTGGGGCTGCCACGCGATTGAGCACGCTTTCAGCGCCTTGAACCCGAAGATTGCGCATGGCGAAGGCTTGGGCGTGATCTTCCCCGCATGGATCGAGTATTTTAGCGAAAAACATCCCACCAGCTTTGTGCGTTGGGCAAAGAAGGTTTGGAATGAGGATAGCATCGCTCTGGCAGTACGCAGATTTCGCGATAAATTGCAGAGCTGGGGGATGGCGAGCTCACTCAGAGACCTGGGGATAAAATATGACGAACTGCCGCTGTTGTTGGATATGATCATGATTCAACCGGAACTGGGCGGCGTTTTCAAACTGAAAAAAGAGGAGCTGCGCTCACTTCTTATGCTGGCGTTTTAGGCTCTGAGAATTTGTCTGGTGGTTGGGGAGCAGGATTTTAGGGATTGATATCCGCCATGTGGTATGATATCTTGAAGCATGAGCCTTTATTGGGGTAGCTGGTGATACTTAAGCTGCCCCGAGTGTGCATTACTGCTTCCAGCACAAAAACGAGTCCCATGCCAAAACCCCTTTCGGACATCGTGCCCTTCATGCTGAAAGCTTTTCCTGCCAGTATCTTCTCTATCTGATCCTCATTCATGCCCATGCCTTCGTCGCAGATCGAGATATCCAGCTTTTCGTCCTTTTGCATTACTTTGATATAAATCCGGGAATCCGGATGGGAATATTTGATGGCGTTTGACATCAGATTGCGCACGATCAGTTGTAACCTGTTTTTGGCAATCCGGATCGGTAAACTCTCTACATTGGTGCTTAGAGAGATTTTGATGCCTTTGCTTTGGGCTACAGAATCTGCCAGTTTTTTGCCATCTCGCAGGGACTCTATCAGATCAAATTCTTCTGGTTCTTCATCCAGCCCGGCTTTGTAGCGGCGGGTCAGTTCCAAAAGCTCATCGATCAGTTTTTGGGTCTCTGAAGAGGACTCATAGAGATGCTGCATCAGCTCTTCCCGGTTCTCCCGGATGTTTCCATTTTGTAAAAGACCGGCAGTCTGGCAAATGGCGGCGATGGGTCCACGAACGTCGTGGGCAATGATGGAAATAATCCGGTTCAAAAGTGAATTAGTGGCGACTAACAGATTGTTCTGGGTTTCCAATTGTGTGGTTTTGACACCAATAACCCGGTTGCTTTTGTTCAATGCCTCATTCTGCTCCCGGTATATGTTCAGTTGCCTGGTCAATCTATTCTGCAGAAACTCTGCCTCTGCTTGGGCTATCTTAAGGGGTGCATTACCGGAGCTAATTTTGCGTTCAAGTTCCATTTCCATGCTTTGAGCCAGATATGCTTTAGCAAAATCGTGCTTACTCTGCCAGGCGTCCTTTAATCGAGTATAGGATGTTTTTTCTGCTTCCACATCCTGGGCTGTGTGTGCACTCTTCTGACCCTTCTGGGCGTAATCTATGGCAGCGTCAAAATCCTGCTCTT
>CAZJJH010000056.1:0-8737 GCA_964546265.1 uncultured Candidatus Cloacimonadota bacterium | reverse complement strand
GATTTATCAATAACGTGTTACTATTGATGTTCATTCTTGCGGTGGAAATCCCGTGCCCTCTGCTTAGCCTGAAAATCCATTGGCTCTACCGCATTTCTCCCCATGGCTTTTAACTTAAGCTTAGCAAGACTTCAAGCTTAGATTTTGCTGCCGCCATAGCAGGACCCAAGCTTAATATCTTGCTGATCTCACGGCGATGCATCCGGCAGAAAGTCGGAATCAGATCATTAATCAATCGAAGCGGATCAGGATAATGTGCAGAAAAATCCACAATGCTGATTCTCTCCCTCATCTTTTAGCTTGACCCAATGGAAAGACACTTTTTTTTTGCATTAAGTGCCGGAAGCCATTGTCAGTAAAAGATACTGGCTTAGGTAGAGTATTATGAATCGGTTAGCGGGATTGCACAGAAAGCATATACACAAATTCAAAATGCTTTTGCCCCAGCCGGGACAATAAATTGCATATATGCAATTTCCGCCAGACACATAAGTCTCAGCATACGCAAGGTATCGTTGTTAAAGGACAAGCGCGTCGCTTGCTTTCTTTTGATGCAACGTTGAAGGTTTTTTATTATGATATATAGTATATTTAGCAGCTCCATATGGGAAAAAACAAAGCCGGATGCATAAGATGCATACAGTTGTAACTGCTTGCGACCACAAATTTGTGTGGGGAGCAATGCTTCTGGGATTATCGTTGCGCTTTCAGGGGATGAAATGTGCCTTTAACGTATTAGGCTATGACCTCTCTAATGACGATATTGCTTGTCTGCAGAGCATCCCAAACTGCAAGGTTTTCACCACTCACAAAACCGATACCCGCAGCGTGTGTACGCAAAAACCGATGGCAATCAATACTGCCGAAACCGACCTCATCGTATGGATGGATGCGGATTGCGTGGTGAGCGGAAACCTGGAGAAGTTCTTTATCTGCCCGGAAGATAAGATCCAGATCCGTTTGCGAAAACCGCTGGAAAACCAGAGCGTATTCAGGAATTATTATCAGCGTAAGGACACATTGGGAGAGATCCCCAAGCAAGTCTTGCAAACCTGGCAACATGATGTGGCAGATAGAAAACAAAGCCGCATCAGGACTGTATATCAGACGAATTGTTTTGTGTTAAACAAAAGTCATCTGCCTTTCATTGAGCTTTGGAAAAATCAGATGTTGAAGGTAATTCCTGCAGACACCAAGGGAGTGTATAACACAAAAAGCGCAGCGTATTCTATGACAGATGAATCCGTAATTAACTCCCTTTTTGCTTTTTCTTCCCGCGCCCCACAAACTGCAGAATATCTGATGGATAAGGATCCTGCTGCGGCTTGCATCCATTTTGGTTTAAATCCCAAACCCTGGCAGCATTTTACCTTTTCTGCCCTGCAATATTACGACTATCTGCAAGAGCTTATCACTTGGGCTAAACAGACCGGCATACGCTTACCCCAAATTCCTCCCTCACTGTTACCCGAAAATAAAGCCGGGGAGGTTTTCCGCGCTCGGCTCAGGCATGCTCTGAGATCCTGCCGTTATCGCCTGTCCACAAAAATGCGTGCTTTGATCCGCTTGGCCAAAGCTTAGAATTGCAAAAATGAAAATTCATTTGCGTGCCAGAACATATCGCTTATCTTGTGCGTAAATCAATATATAAAAACCGACAAAGAGGTATTAAATGAGATTTCATAAATTGGTTCTGATGTCTATGATCCTGATTATTGCATTTTCGGCATGCTCCGAAAATGAGAACGATGCTTTCGTAGCAGTCAAGGATTTAAGTATTTCCGATGACTTTAACTGGCAAGCCAGCCAGCAGGTTGCAGTTGATATTGAATTGCTTAGTAATAGCGCTGAACCCATACCCGGAGTAGTATTTGAACTGTTTGATGCAGAGCCGATGCCCAGCAGCACTCCCTTGGCAAAAGGCGTTACTCTGGAAAACGGTAAGTATCAGACCAGCGTAAACCTTCCCGGTGCTTTGGACAAGCTCTGGATACGCGGCTATATGGGCGTGTATTCTGCCGGTATCAATAATGGATCAGTTAACTTGCGCCTGGACGGAACTTTGGATGAGAGTTTGATTACGAATGACTTTAAAAATGGAGGCTCTAAAGCGTGGTCTTTTCTCCCCGGCTACAGCTTTAATTCCCAGGGCAGACCGGCTCCGATGACCAACGTTCCCATCGAAGCAGATTTTTTTACTCGTCTGAACGCAACACTTCCCGAGAGTTCACCCCTTCCGGTTACACATCCCCAGTATATGAATACTTCTAATCAGGTGAATCTGAAACTGAATGATCTGGCAGAAGTATGGCTTACTTTTGTACATGAGGGAGCCGGATATCTAAACGCTCTGGGTTTCTATACATACCCAAGTGGTAATGACCCTCAATCTACCGAAGATATCAGCCCCAAGACTATCGTGATGCCTAATGCCTCTTTGATGGGTAGCGGGGGGCAGATGTTTGCGGGAGATACAGTATATCTGGGCACCTTTGAACCCGGCACAACAATGGGCTGGTTTTTGGTAGCAAATGGCTTTAGAGGCGGATACGGCACAAATGTAAGCAACAGCGCTCCGGTTTATTATTCCAATCCAAATCTGAATCCCGAAGCGGCTCCTGAGAATAGGAAACACAGCGTTCTGCTCTTTGACGATATCTCCCAACGTTTTGTGGTAGGTTTTGAAGATTTGCCCCGAACTTCCGGAAGTGATGACGACTTTAATGATCTGGTATTTTTCCTGACCGTAAACCCCATCGAGGCTGCTGATATCACCTCTATACCGCCAATGGACAGTCCTGAGGATACAGATGAAGACGGCATTACCGATGTTTTTGACGACTATCCCACTGATCCTGAACTAGCATTCGATAACTACACATATGGTCCCAATGCCTGGGGTACTTTGGCATTTGAGGATCTCTGGCCCAATACCGGAGATTACGATTTTAACGATATGGTGGTGGATTATAACTACAATCAGATTACTCAACCCGGAAACAGAGTAAAGAAAGTGGTGATGAATTACAAACTGAGGGCTATAGGCGCACGCAAGGCAAACGGTTTCGCAGTGGAAACTCCCTTCGCGCCGGATAACATCACCCAGTTACAGGCGAGTCATTTGAATTTGTTTGCAATGGAAACGGATGGACCCAAGGCAGTAATGAGATTTTTCAATAGTACCTTCGATCTTATCCCCGAGATTCCGGACTCGTTTATCAATTCTGAAAACGGAACTCCTTTCAGCAGTCCGGTGCAGTTTTCCGTAAACTTTCGCTTAACGAATCCCGTTGCGATAGCTACGCTAAACACCAGCCCACCATACAATCCCTTCATCTTCCTGGATGGCGACCGCTCCAAAGAAGTGCATTTGGCAGGGTATCCTCCTACTACTCGGATGAATACAGAGTTTTTTGGCACAGGGGACGATGCCAGCCAAGGCGGAAACTGGTACAAAACAGCCGATAATCTTCCCTGGGCAGTAGATATTCCACAAAGCTGGGATTACCCGGTTGAAAAAGCCCAGATAACCAGAGCATACCTTAAGTTCAAACACTGGGCGCAAAGCTCCGGAGCCTCGTATCCGGATTGGTACAAAAATTTACCTGGATATACAAATCAGGATTTTATATATCAAACTCCCTAATGATATTACCCCGAACAACATCCATCTGCGTCCGCTGCACCTCCCTCAGCAGTGGACGCCTTTTATTTTTTGTGAGGGTGTGTTATGGTATAGATGCCGCGCCAAATATTGCAGGCTACTTTTAAGCGCAGGATTTTTTTGTTGACAGCATAGCAAGTACTCAAGATGCTCCGCCAGAGAGCATTTCTCACCGCCCTTAAAACTGAGGTTTATTATGAAAATGGAAGAACTGAACTATTATTACAACAAATTCAAGTTCGGTGAAGATATCTTTCATCAGCTAATGCAGAGACGCGTGCGTGATATCCTTTTAGTATCTACCTTTTATGATGCATTTATCTTTGAACAGGATGGCAGACTTTCGGAACAGATCTTTGGCGAGTATCGGCAATTGAACCTTTCCACGGCACCCCGCATAACATCTGTGCCAACGGGTGAGGAAGCTCTGGAGAAGCTAAAAAGCCATTCTTATGATCTGGTAATCACTATGATGCGCATCGGAGAGATTGGTCCTTTCGAGCTGGCAAAAAGGATAAAAGAAAGTCACCCGGATCTGACCGTGCTTTTGCTCTTGAATGTCGCCTCCGATTACCTGATCTGGGAAAACCATCCCGATGAGCGCAATTACATCGATGATGTTTTTTTGTGGAATGGAGATACAAAGCTGTTTCTGGCGATGGTAAAAAATGTGGAAGACGCCATGAATGTGGAGTATGATACCACGCATGGACTGGTTAGGGTAATACTGCTGGTGGAAGATGCTGTTCATTATTACTCCATGTTTTTACCTTCTCTTTATTCAGTGATCATGAAGCAGACCCAAAAGCTTATCGAAGAAGAAGTAAGCGATATCAATAAACACTTGCGGATGCGCATCCGACCCAAGGTACTGATGGCACATGATTTTGAGCATGCCCTGCAATTGTATGAAAAGTATAAAGACTATATGCTCTGCGTGATCTCGGATATCCGCTATCGGGTGGAAGGCGAAGTGGATGCAAATGCGGGCTTCAAATTAGCCAAAAAGATTCTGGCAAAAAACCGGGATCTGCCCATCATCCTACAATCCTCCGAAGACGAAAACGAAGCTCCCGCGCATGAATTGGGTGTTCATTTTCTCAACAAAAATTCTAAGCACCTGTTCCGGGATCTGCGGGAATACATGGTCTTTAGTTTGGGTTTTGGTAATTTCATCTTTCGCAGCCCTTCAGGAGAGGTAATCGACGAAGCAACCAATATCGCAGAATTTGAAGAAAAAATACTCCACCTTCAGGAAGATTCCCTAGAGTTTCACAGCCGGTTCAATCACTTTTCAAACTGGCTAATCGCCCACGGTGAGGTACAAATAGCCAAAAAAATCCGCCCCATGAAGATAGAGGATTTCGGTTCTCGCGATGAGTTGAGAAGATTTCTGTATCACATCTTCCGCACAGTACGCATCGAAAAAAACCGGGGCAAGATCATCAATTTTGATGCAGTGTCTTTGGCAGAAATGAACCAGGTAATCAGACTTTCGGAAGGCTCTCTGGGTGGCAAAGGCAGAGGCCTGGCATTTCTGAATGCCCTGCTTTGCACCATGGATTATGAGAAGAAATTTGAAAACACAGCTATCTCCCTGCCCTCCACGGCAATCATCGGAACCAATGAATTTGATCTGTTTGTGGAAAGTAATGGCATCCAGGAACTCGTTGCCGGGAAAAGTGATGCAGAGATAGATGAGATATTTATCGAAGGAGAGCTTTCGGAGCCATTGGTAAAACGGCTAAAAATTTACCTTAAACACGTATCCTACCCCATTGCAGTTAGATCTTCAAGCCTTTTGGAGGATTCTCAGGCCCAACCTTTAGCCGGCGTGTATCGCACCTTTATGCTGCCCAATAATCATAAGGATATTTCGGAGCGCTTGCGTCAATTGATGAATGCCATCAAGCTTGTGTTTGCCTCTGTGTACCTTGCCGATGCCCGCAACTTTCTGGATTCCTTGAATTTTAAAGCCGAAGAAGAAAAAATGGCAGTTATAATTCAGGAAACCGTGGGCTCTGTGAAAGGTGGGCACTTCTACTATCCGCATATTTCAGGAGTGGCGCAATCCTATAACTTCTACCCCACATCTCACATGCAACATACAGATGGCATCGCCAATATTGCTTTGGGACTGGGCAAATCTGTAGTGGAAGGGAAACTTAACTATCGCTTTTGTCCCAAGTATCCTCAGCTGGATATGCTGCCTCAAGAAGAGATGGTGCGCAATTCCCAAAAAGAATTCTATGCTCTGGATCTGGCGAATAACGATTTTGACCTGACCAGGGGAGAAGAAATCACTTTAGCAAAACTGAGCCTGAAAGACGCTGAGCAGCATGATACACTGCGCTATCTGGCTTCTATCTGGGATTATGAGAATTTCAGGCTTACGGATAATCTGCAGGAACGTGGGCTGAAGGTACTCACCTTTTCCAGCATCCTCAAATATGGATACTTTCCACTTGCTAAAATTGTAGAAGAACTGCTGGAGATCGGAGAAATCGCTTTGGGTATTCCAGTGGAGATAGAGTTTGCGGTTAACCTCGACCGGGACAACTCTTTTGCCGGCAAACCTACTTTTTACATCTTGCAGATTCGCCCTCTATCCGTAAGCACGGATGCCTATCATATAGAAGCGGAAATCCTGGACAAATCCGATCTTTTGATGTACACTGAACATGGAATGGGCAATGGCGTCATAGAGGACTTGCGAGATGTGATATACCTGGATCCGGATAAGTTTGATAAGACTACGACGCATAAGATGCAGGAAGAGATAGAGAAATTCAACGCGCAAATGGCAAAAAGCGGTAAACGCTACATCCTTGTTGGTCCCGGGCGTTGGGGTTCTCGCGATAAATTTCTGGGGATACCAGTGCGTTGGCCTCAGATAAACCGGGCTAAAGTGATCCTGGAAATGGGGCTTAGCGATTTCATCGTGGAAGCAAGCCAGGGCACTCATTTTTTCCATAACCTGGTAGCCATGAATGTGGGCTACTTTACTATCCCCTATATTTCTAAAACTGATTTTGTGGATATCGACTGGCTGAAAAAACAGCCCGCCAGGGAAACAGGCGATTTCTTTGTGCATGTAGAATTTGACCACCCTCTTATCGTAAGGATGGATGGAAAAACGGGACTTGCCGTGATCCATAAATGAGGTAGCAATGATATTTTTACCTGTGAGGTGAATATTTGAACGTTAGCACGAATTACTGGGCAAATCAGAGCGAACTTCTGGAATCTCTAATGCCTGTACGCGTGCACAATGTGTTACTGATCTCATCCCTCTACGACTCCTTCGTATTCGAAGTAGATGGCTTTCTGGCAGAACAAGTTGCGGAAGATTTTTATCTGCTGAATCTATCCACATTCCCCAATATCTTTCACGCTTCCTCGCTTGCCAGCGCCTTGAAGCTTCTGGAATTGGAGAAAATCGACCTCGTGATCATCCATCTGGCTTCCCAGCGCTCTATCGCTCTGGACCTGCTTAACAGGATCAAAAGCTATGATGAATCCCTGCCGGTTTACTTCCTGCTGGGCGTTCCGCAAGACCTCATGTTCATCGAAAACCATCTTCCTGAGCTGAACGATGTGGAAGATTTCTTCTATTGGAATGGGGATTCCAAGCTCTTCCTGGCAATTGTGAAACTCTATGAAGAAAGGCAAAACATCGCTCACGACGCCCAAGTGTATGACCTTCCCATCATTCTGGTAGTGGAAACCTTTATCCCTTATTACTCTCAGTTTCTGCCCTTGCTGTATGAGCAGGTGATGCTACTGAATCAATCGGTAATCCGTTCCGAACACCAAAACGCAAATAAAAGCATGTATCAGAATGCCAGGCCCCGTATTATATTGGTACATGACTATTTAAGCGCTAAAAAGGTTTACATGACCTATCCTAAGTCCATCATCGGAATCATCAGCAACGTAAACTATAACTATCGGGGAAACAGCCATATTGATGGGGGAATTCAGCTCTTGCAATACATCCGCCGCGAAAAACCAAATTTGCCTTTCTTACTACAGTCCTTTAACCCGATGTATCGGGATATCGCAGTAGTAATGAAGGAGATTTTCTTTACAAGGATCTTCCCGGGCTCTCCCGCCAGCTTTTACAATGGCTAAAATCCGAGGTTCAGCTGGATAGCTTTCGTTTTAAAAGCCCGGATCGGAGAGTTCTGGCAGAATCGCATAGTCTGATCGGGTTGCGTCATGATATAATGAAAATGCCGGACGAAGTAATTCAGTATCATTGGCAAAACCGCCACTTCCACCATTGGTTTGCTACTCATGCAGAGATTTCTTTGTGCAAATTGCTTTCCGAACAAGAGGAGAACAGTCCCCCGCAGCATATTCGCAGATTGATTCACGATGCCTTGCAATCTCTCATAGCTTATCGGCGCCGGGAAAAGATCCAGGAATTTGGTCCTGAAGCGGATTTTGATCTACCCCTCATCTACAAAATTGGCGAAGATTCCATCGGTGGAAAGGGTAGAGGATTAGCCTTTTTGAATGTCGTATTGAACCGGTATGACGATATTTCCCGTAAATATCCCGGAGTAAAAATCACCGTACCGGTTGCGGCGGTATTGGCCACCAGCATATTTGACGCTTTCATCAGCGCAAATCACTCCCTTCAGGATTTTGAGAGCTTCGAATGCCTGTCTGATGAGGATATCGACAATCTATTTCTCAAAGCTGCCCTGCCCGGGGAATGCCAGGAACACTTGCAAGAGATCATTGAAAAAAGTAATTTCCCCCTGGCAGTTAGATCCTCCAGCGTTCTGGAAGATCACATCACCAATCCCTTCGCCGGGGTGTTCAGAACCTTTATCATCCCTAACAATCATGAAAACCCCGAGGTCAGAATAAAGCAACTGCAACAAGCGGTGAAACTGGTTTATGCTTCCATGTTCCTCAAAAGCGCCAGAGTGTATCGGGAATCCCTAAATATCCCTGCCCGGGAAGAAAAAATGGCAGTGATCATTCAAAAAGTAGCAGGTTCATATCATAATGAACTCTTCTACCCCATGATCTCCGGAGTTGCTCAGAGCTATAACTACT
>CAZJJH010000055.1:7019-8801 GCA_964546265.1 uncultured Candidatus Cloacimonadota bacterium | reverse complement strand
AATTACCGAAGACACCGGTGAGTATGTTCCCGGAACGTGGATAGAAAATTGGGATCTTGCCGTAGAAACTGCCAAAGCGAAAGACCTCACTGTATTGGTAAATTTTACTGGTTCAGATTGGTGTAGCTGGTGTATGCGCCTGGCGAGTGAAGTATTTACAAAGTCCGCTTTTGAAACATACGCAAAAGAAAATCTAGTTCTTTTGAAGTTGGATTTCCCCCGTAAGATTGCTCAAAGTGCCGAGCAGAAAAAGCAAAATGAAGCTCTGTTGCGTCAGTTTGGGGTTCAGGGTTTTCCCACGATTCTACTGGTAAATGGTGAGGGTAAAGAAATTGGCCGCACCGGATACCGTGAAGGTGGGGCAGAAGCCTATGTGAAACATCTCGGGGAGTTCATTACCGCGAGCAAATAGAATAAACATCCAAAATAAAAGAACCGCTAATTGATAGCGGTTTTTTTTTGCCCTAAGGCTGAAAAAAGCAGAGTAACTACAAATAGCTTCTATGCTTTTAGTTTTGATACTGCGTTTTCTGCTGCTTTAATCAAAACATATTTAGTGGGAGCAGCCGTGAGCAAAGGATGAGTTCCAATCTGGAATGAGAGCAATTCATGTACGGCAATATATGCGGATATGTATGTTTGTAAACATAAAAATATAAACACTATGCTTCGCGTTATTGGTCACGTATGAGTATTGCGCAAATGCTCCGGGTAATAGCACCAATATATCCTTGCAGATGAATATGTTAGGATATCACACAATATCCTGGTGGGGAAAATTGTGTTTGACAACATCACGCCTTTCAGGACATTGCTTCGCATAAACTTGAGGAAAAAAGAGAGAAAGATGAGCCTGATACAATGCATTGACTTGGGTATCGAATTTGGCGGTAACTATATCCTGAGGGGCATCAATTGTGCTATCGAACACAATAGCCGGATTGGTTTGATTGGCGCAAATGGTTCCGGAAAAAGCACATTGATTAAAATGATGCTGGGAGAATTGCGCCCAAGTGAAGGTCAGGTAATCAAAGCCAAAAATTGCCGAGTGGCATACCTGGCGCAAAATGCTATGCCGGATCAATCAATTACTCTTTTGGACTATATTCAGTCTGCCCGTGAAGATATCAGGAAACTTTTTGTCCGGATGCATGAACTATCGGATTGCCTCAGGCAAGCTGAAGATCCGGCAATTCACCGTGAGCTTGACACGATAGTAGAGCAGATGCATCAAACGGGGGCTTTTGAACACGAAAATGAGATCTCTTATGTGCTGGATTCACTGGGCTTTCCTCAAAGCGAATACAACAAGAAGATATGCGACTTCAGCGGAGGAGAGCAAACTCGAATTTGCCTGGCATACTTGCTATTAGCGCAGTTTAACCTTCTAATCATGGATGAACCCACAAATCATCTGGATATTGCAATGACCCGATGGTTGGAGCGATATCTAGCCTCCCACGATACTCCATATCTGGTAGTTTCACATGATAGAGTGTTTCTGGATCAGATTTGCAATGGCATCTACTTTCTGGATCAAGGCAATATCAGAATTACAAAGGGAAATTATACCAGCTGGTTTGAAGCATACTCAATCGAACAGAAAAGCCTGCAAAGACAAATGCAAAGGCAACAAAAGCTGATCAGCGAAACACAGGATTTTATTCGTCGCAATATGGGAAGCCAAAAGACCGCTCAGGCAAAAAGCAGGCTTAAAATGCTGGATAAAATGGAGATTGTGCAAGCTCCTGCAAAGCAAAAGCAAGTGCATCTACATATGGC
>CAZJJH010000055.1:0-6919 GCA_964546265.1 uncultured Candidatus Cloacimonadota bacterium | reverse complement strand
TGGAGCCGGATAAAACAGTGATGCAAACCCTTTGGGAAATTGTGCCCCAGGAGCCAAAAGGCTATGTTCTGAGCTGGCTAGCCCGCTTTGCTTTCACCGGTGATGACGTGGAGAAACAAGTGAATGTGCTTTCCGGGGGTGAAAAATCCCGATTGTATCTTAGCGTGTTGATTCACCAAAAACCAAACTTGTTGATCCTGGACGAACCCACAAATCATCTCGATATACCAATGCGGGATGCACTTTTGGATACACTTAGGAATTTTAATGGTACCATCATTTTTGTATCCCACGACAGGCATTTTATTAAAAGCTTAGCGGATAAATTCTGGGTGTTTCAAAAAATCCCGGAGTCAAAACAGATATTCACAACGATCCGCGATATGAGCGGCACGGCTGAACAGGCGATAGATCTCGCTTTTAGTGAACCGGAGATCCCCAAAGAAGCTCCCCCCGCACGTGAACGAAAGAAAAAGATCAATCCCTGGCATTTAGAACAGATCCAAAAGCAGATTGATGAAATGCTTGCCCGCATAGATGCTTGTAAAAAACGCCGGGATGACATTCACGCTCTTTTAGCGGATTCCAATACCTATCTCGATGTAAAAAGAGTAAAAACTCTGGGCGATGAAGAGCGGGAGATAAATGGTGAGATATCCATTCTGAGCGAAGAAATCTCTGGTCTGGAGGATAGATATTTGGAGCTTGCTTGCGATGACTAAGAGGATTGGCTTTACCACATCCCTGCCGGTGGAAGTGATCTATGCGGCCGGGCATACACCCATAGATTTGAATAATATCTTCTTGAGTATGGATTCCGGAGGGCTGATCCATGAGGCAGAGTTGAAGGGCTTTCCCCGCAGTTTATGCTCTTGGATCAAGGGTAATTTCTCTGCGGCCTTGAACACAAACTTGGATGAAGTAATTGGCATTGTACAGGGAGATTGCTCCAATTCCGCTTCTCTGCTGGAGATGATTGCCGAGGAAGGCATTCCAATCTGGAAATTCTCTTTCCCCCCACAACGGGACTACGCTGCTCTGGATGCTGAGATCTGCGGGCTGGAAGAGCATTACTGCATAAGCAGATCCCAAACCTTGCAGGTCAAAGCCTGGCTGGACTCCATACGGCTCAAATTAATTGAGCTAGATAGGCTTACATATCAAGATCGCAAAGTCAGTGGGAAGGAAAACCACCTCTGGCTGGTCAATTCTTCAGATTTTGAAGGCGATCCCGATGGTTTTGAGAAGAGATTGGATGACTTCTTATATGAAGCGAAACAGCGGCAAGCTCTCCGAACGAGGATGCGTCTGGGCTATGTGGGAGTTCCGCCCATCTTCCGTAATCTCTATGACAGCATTTCCGAGTTGGGAGGGGATATCCTGTTCAATGAAGTGCAACGGCAGTTCTCTATGCCATTTTGGCATAAAGACATTGTCCAACAGTATCTGCAATACACTTATCCATATAGTGTTTTGGATCGTTTGAAGGATATTAAAGAGCAGATAAAGCTCCGCAAACTTGATGCTATTATCGGATACACTCAAGCATTTTGTCATTTACAGATAGATAACTTGCTATTAAAGAAACATATAGCGCTTCCTTTTATGGGTCTGGAAGGAGAGCTTCCGGAAAATCTGGATTCACGCAGTATCCTGCGTCTGGAAAGCTTTTTTGAGGTGCATTCATGAAGATAGCCTTGGGTATGAGCGGTGGGATAGATAGCACAATGTGTGCTTTATTGCTTTTAGATCAGGGGCACGAGGTAATTGGCGTAACCATGAAGAAGTGGAGCCCGAAAAGCGGTATCCTTGATGCTGATAAGCGTGGTTGTTTTGGCCCATCGGAGCCTGCTGCGCTAGACTCCGCGGTCAAAGCGGCACAGAGGCTGGGTATAGAGCATCACATCATTGATCTTGAGGATGAATTTAAACACTGTGTGCTGGACTATTACAGTGCTTCTTATCTGAAGGGTGAAACGCCAAATCCCTGTGTGGTCTGTAACCGCAGGATCAAATTTGGGGACTTACCGGCAAAAACCCGAGCCTTGGGAATTGATTTCGATTATTTTGCCACTGGGCATTATGCGCGGTTGCAATATGATCCAGCCCAGAAGCGTTTTAAACTGCTAAAAGCCTTGGATCCCCGCAAGGATCAATCCTATTTCTTGAGTATGCTTAGCCAGGATCAATTGGCGCAAGTCCTTTTCCCTCTTGGCAATATGCTGAAGGAGGACATCAAACAGTTTGCCGCGAAAACCGGATATGATTACCTGGTTAGGAAGAAGGAAAGCCAGGACTTTTTGGAAAGTAACGACAACAGCCCCCTATTTGAGAACTATGATGTGCTGCCTGGAGATTTTGTGGATACACGTGGCAAAGTATTGGGCAGGCACAAGGGGCTTATCCACTATACGATTGGGCAGAGGAAGGGTCTGGGTCTGGCGGGCTTTGCCAGAGCCCAATACGTAGTAGGCATGGACAGGCAGCAGAACCGGGTAATCATTTCAAGTGAAGAAGATCTTTATAAGGACAGCCTGATCGCTTATGATCTAAATTGGCTATCCATCGGTGAACCGGAGGCTTCTTTACTTTGCGCAGCAAGGATAAGGCTTGCTCAGGATCCGGCGCCTTGCGTTGTGGAAAAGCTGGAAGATAGCTCTTACCGGGTGAAGTTCGATCTCCCCGTCTCTGCCATTACTCCCGGTCAGGTAGTTGCGTTTTACCGGGATGATGTTGTCTTAGGCGCGGGTTATATCAAATAGGCTTCATCCCTCTTAAAATCTGGAGCTTATTCCCATTCAATAGTGGCTGGGGGTTTGGAACTAATATCATAAACCACGCGGGATATACCTTTCACCTCATTGCAAATACGGTTTGAGACGTGTTTTAAAAAGGCAAAGGGGAATTCTGTTACTTCCGCGGTCATACCATCCACGCTGTTAACTGCGCGCAAAGCGCAGACTTGTTCGTAAGTTCTTTCATCTCCCATTACCCCCACACTTTTGATGGGTAAGAGCACCGCAAAAGCCTGCCATGTGTCATTATAGATTTGCCAATTATGCAATTCCTGGATAAATATCTCGTCTGCCAATTGCAGTATCCGCACTTTCTCTTTGTCGATATCACCCAATATGCGTACTGCCAATCCCGGACCAGGGAAGGGATGACGCATCACCATCGCTTCAGGCAGATCAAGTTCTTTGCCGGCTTGTCTTACTTCATCTTTGAACAGTTCGCGCAGTGGTTCCAGCAATCTAAGCTTCATTTTTTCTGGTAATCCGCCCACATTGTGGTGGCTCTTGATCGTGACGGAAGGGCCAGCAAAGGAAACGCTTTCGATCACATCCGGATACAATGTTCCCTGGGCCAGAAAGGCTGCATCAGGGAATTTAGCGGCTTCGGCTTCAAATACTTCAACAAAAGTAGCGCCGATTACCTTACGCTTTTCTTCAGGATCGCTGATGCCCTTCAGGCGGGACAGAAATGTTTCGGATGCATTTACATAATCAATCTTGAGTGATGGGTAGGCTTCAAACATCTTTTCCACACGCTTAGATTCATTGTAGCGCATCAATCCGGTATCCACGAATATGGGGATGAGTCTGTCGCCGATTGCCCGGTGAATCAGGGCTGCTGCCACAGAAGAATCCACTCCTCCGCTGAGACCCAGAATCACTCTGTTTCCATTTACTTCTTGTTTGATCTTCTCGATGGCTTCTTTTACAAATGATCCCGCGCTCCAATCTGCTTCAATACCCACGATGTTGAACAGGAAATTCGCTAAAATGTGCTTTCCGCAAAGACTGTGGTGCACTTCCGGGTGAAATTGCAGAGCGTAAATGGGCAGCTCACGATGTTTAAAAGCAGCATGCGGCGAGTTTTGAGTATGCGCCAGAACTTCAAAAGCATCGGCGATTTCTTCGATTTTATCCGCGTGGCTCATCCAAACTTGGCTTGCTTGTTCAATTCCTTCAAACAAAGCATCATGTTTTTCAATCTGCAGATTTGCTTTGCCATATTCGCGTTTGCTTGCCGGAGCTACTTTTGCTCCGAACTGATTACCCACCAATTGCATACCATAGCAGATACCAAGGATTGGAATACCCAATTCCCAGATTGCGGGATCGGGATGCGGGGCAGAGGCATGACCGATGGAGAATGGACTGCCTGAAAGGATTATGGCTTTGGGGGCTATCCGCTTTATGCTATTCATATCCAGATTGAAGGGATGTATTTCAGAATAAACCCCGGCTTCCCGAATCTTACGGGCGATTAGCTGGGTGTATTGGGAACCGAAATCTAATATTAATACGGTATTATGCATTGTGTTTACCTTATGAAGGGATTATTACGTTTTTCCATGCCGATGGAAGTACGGGGACCGTGTCCGGGAAAAACCACAGTATCATCCGGCAATACAAAGAGTTTATTTTTGATGGAAGCAATGATCTGTTCGTGGCTTCCTCCCGGGAAATCGGTTCTGCCAATGCTTTGTTCAAAAAGAGTATCTCCGCTGATGAGGAACTTATCGATCAAAAGGCAAATACAACCCCGAGTATGTCCCGGAGTGTGGATTACCCGGATCTCATGCTTGCCCATTGCCAGGGTATCACCATCTTTTAGTAGAGTATCCGCGGGCGCGGGGTCCAAGGGAGTTCCCATATACTCACTCAAGTTTTTCTTGTTATCCACCAGCATTTCCGCGTCGGCTTCATGGATTGCCACCTTACATTTCAGTTTGTTACGAAAATAGGTGATACCACCGATATGATCACCATGTCCGTGGGTGATAACGATGTGGTGAACCGTAATCCCCAATTTGGCGATATCTTCCAGCAAATATGGCGCAAGCGCGGAAGGGTCCACCAGGATGGCATCGCTACTTTCGTCATCCCATAAAAGCCAGGTATTGGTCTGATAGGCGGGTAACAATGTATAAGAAGAAATCTTCAGCATTTATCTATCCTCAAGTTTTATCGTAAGATATACGGTGTTTTAGCATTGTCTCTTGCTCTGTTTTATTGCATGTATAGGCAGTTATTTGTTGATCCTGGCTTAAGTTTACCGTGCCAGATTCTGGTGCCTTGTTGTTATAAAAGTAAAAAATATCCAGCGCAAGCCTGAGGGTTTCCTCATCTTCAGGAATACCTTGCAAAATGCCCAAAGGGCCGGCAATATCGTCAGCCTTGAGGTAAGTACTAGCTTTTAGCTCTTGCATTTTGTTATTCTCTACCTCATCTCGACCGATGATCAGCTTGGTTTGGGGGCTAATGCGAAAATGGCGTCCCACTTTCAGTAATTCCAGGCTCATGGGATCAAGTTGATTGTATTTGATAAGATCTTTAAGCCGCAGGGAGTAGTTTCTATCCGTTAGCAAACAACCACCTGCCGGAGCCGGATAACTTTTTATGCCCAATTCTTCAGCCAGTTCCATCTGTCGATATCTTCCTCTACCTGAGATATCCAACATGTCCTGCTTATCGATCCAGGCTTCCCTGATCGGCATGGTATCAGGAAGCAGCTTCTGCGAAAGAGGGCGAACCAGAAGATCCTTATACCCGCTAAGCTTACCAACCCGGTTCATGGCGTCCTTGCGTTGACTCATTGGACGCTGACCCACTACCTCTCCGGAAATCAGATAATGTGCATCAAGCTCATCCAGCATTTCTCCCGCCATCTTAAACATCAGTGCATGACAATCGATGCAGGGATTCATATGTTTACCAAAGCTTACTTTGGGATCCTGCATCATTTCTAAATGCTTAGTGGATATATCTCTTACGATTACATCTATCCCGTTTGCAGCAGCTGACTCCAGTGCCCGTTCTACCGGCATATAGGGCGTGAGAAAGTAAACCGGATATACGTAGTAACCGGATTTTTGCATCCATTTTACGGCGATCAGGCTGTCTAAGCCTCCAGAAAATAATGCAATAGCTTTATAGGATGTTTTTTGCATGCTCATATAGGATACTAAGCATTTTTCAATCCGCTATCTGTCAAGGAATTTGCCATTATGAACAACAAACTCTATTATCTTTTTGTTCCCATTTGATAAGAGGTTTACCACAGGACTGAGCATAGCCCCGATCCAGCTATTGGTATTCACCAGGGGCGAGAGTATTTTATCAGATCTTCTACCTTAGGGAAGATATCGCTTATTTCATCAATAGGATCTTCTTGCTAAAGAAAGTATCCCGATATTCGAATGTTAAGACGTAACTGCCGCTACTGCAAGGTAATCCGGAAGTATTTTTGCCATCCCAGATGATCCGGTGAGCACCTTTCGGTTGAACTTTATCCAGCAATCTGCGCACGATCTGTCCCCTAGAATTAAATATCCTAATCTGCACCGAAGCTTCTTCCGGTAAGTCGTAAGCTATAGTTGTTTCGGGATTGAAGGGATTGGGATAGCAGATTGGCTCAATTAAGAACTCGTGTACAATATCCTGATTGCTAATTGGTTCTATAGTGAATGATACTGGATATGTAAGCATGGGTTCGTCCTGAATCAACAAATGCACTGTAGCCCAGTGTGTCCCCGGCTCATAAGCAAGGGGTTGATAGTGGCCAACTGGTTCCGTGTGTGTCTGTGATGGCTCGATTGTGATATCTGTGCTGATGGGTAGGTAGCATTGAACCGGGCTGGCACCGTCCACCTTGATAAAGGCAATTGTGCTGTAACCAAATGAGTAGTTCCATGTGTCCTCACCGGGATTGTGCATGCTAAGAATACCCCGTACTTCATTGTTTGAGACATAGTTGAGTTCAAATTGATATGTAAGATCGTACCAATCGTCGGATCTAAACTTGGGCACGCTTTCTTCACCAAAGCTAAGAACAGGACTCAGCGCAAAGTAAAGAGCGAAGCAAAAAGCTAAAGAAATCTTTTTCATGATAAAAACTCCTTGAAGCAATC
>CAZJJH010000054.1:0-8936 GCA_964546265.1 uncultured Candidatus Cloacimonadota bacterium | reverse complement strand
GCGCTTACAACGTTCAGGGCGGAGTTCTGGAGCAAGTGGATCGCGGCACTGAACGCAATATCTGCTATGTGAGCGTGAATCTTCAATCCAATGGGGTGCAGCAAGTAAGCATCGCCGAAAATGGGGTGGCAAATGAAGATCCCGTCCAGCCCCCCAGCCCCAGCCGGATCAATGGCGTGTATCCCAATCCCTTCAAAAACGGGGGAATACTGGAATTCACCAGCCACAAAGCTCTAAGTAATGTCAAACTGGAGATATATAACATAAGAGGCCAAAAGTTACAGGACATCAGCTATAAACAGATAAAAGCCGGCAAAAATATCCTGGATCTGAACCTGAATCTCTTAAACGGCATCTATTTTCTGAAAATGAAGGATCTGCCCACAAAAGCCTACAAACTGGTAATTATCCGCTGATAGCAGACTATTCTCCCCATGCTTCCCTGATCTTTTATCCGGACTTTAGCAAGGCTTTATCGCTGGATACTGCTGTGACGATACGATGATCCAGCGACAAAGGTAAGGCAATGTTGAGGCGATGGATCAGGGATAGAGTGCCGAAGCCACGGTATTTTTTAGGATAGCCCAGAGTGTGGGTGCAGCTTTTAGCCGCGCGTACAGGCGGTCGCCGAACCGCCTATGTAATTTGCAGCCCCAGTTTTTTGAGAACAATGGTTTCAATTGTCTTGCTGCCTACGTAAAAGGGCGCTACGGCGAGCGCTCCAACAGTACGCCATACCGCAGCTTGCAATTTTCGCTGAGACTTGTGCAGATGGAAGCCATTTCTGCCATCATCCTGATGGTGCCTCGGGAAGCAAGAACACCAGGATTTCATAAATGCGCTGGATTGGAAAATTCTTGACACAAAGCAGGGGGGCAATTTCATGTGTCTTACCAGTGCATCTTTAGCTCAGCTGGCAGAGCAACTGACTCTTAATCAGTGGGTCCGGGGTTCGAATCCCCGAAGATGTACCATAATTTGCGGTTTGTCCGCTGTCTTAAACGGACAAGTGTGCAAACCGCATTTTTTTTGACGTGAAGCCAAAGAGCTTCCACGTTTACAGACGCGGTAATTTGCCCTTTGCTCCGCTATATAAATGTGCTAAAGTGCGGCTCCTTTGCGCCGGCTTTAGCAGCCGGTTTTTTTTATCTGGCAAAATGGGTGAGGATAATAATTAAGGAGAATATAAATGACAGCTTTACACGCGAAAGCTTCCGAAAACAGAAGCGGATACATCTTCACATCCGAATCTGTGTCTGAAGGGCATCCGGATAAGGTTTGCGATCAGATTTCGGACGCCATTCTGGACGCCTATCTGAAAGAAGAGCCTCTAAGCCGGGTGGCCTGCGAAACCCTTGCCACCCAGGATAAGATCATCCTGAGTGGGGAGATAACCTCTTCTACTAATATCGACGTAGAACCGATCGTACGCGAAGTGATCCGCAACATCGGTTACACCCTCCCGGACAAAGGCTTTGATGATAAGTGTGAGATTATCAATCTGCTACACGAACAGGAAGGGGATCTTGCCCGCAATCAGGGAGCCGGAGATCAGGGACTGATGTTTGGCTACGCCTGCAATCAAACCAAATCTTTGATGCCCATCCCCATTGAAGTGGCGCATCAGCTCTTGATCAACCTTGCTAAAGCTCGCAAGCAAGGCAGCATTCCCTGCCTTCTACCGGATGCCAAAAGTCAGGTGAGTTTTCGTTATGAGGGCCGCAAGCCTAAGGAACTGGAAACTCTGGTGATTTCTACTCATCATCAAGCAATTTGTGAGCTGGAATTTGAGGAGCTGAAGCAAGCCATTGTGAATAAAGTGGTAAAGCCCACTATCAAAGAGATGGAGCATGAAGTGCGCTTCAGAGCAGAGAACCTGAAGATATTGATCAATCCCCTGGGCAGGTGGCATGATGGCGGTCCGGCGGCGGATACGGGCTTAACCGGGCGCAAGATAATCGTGGACACTTATGGCGGTTGGGCTCAGCACGGCGGCGGGGCCTTCAGCGGCAAGGATCCCACCAAAGTGGATCGCAGTGCGGCATATATGGCGCGTCACATTGCCAAGAGCGTTGTAGGAAGTGGACTTGCCGACGAATGTTTGATCCAGTTCAGCTTCGTAATTGGCGATGCCATGCCGGTTAGCCTGATGGTAGAAACCTTTGGCAGCGGCAGAATGTCTGATCTGGAGATCGAATCCAAAATTTTAAAGGAATTTGACTTGACAGTAAAGGGAATTATTGAATATCTTGACCTTCGTAAGCCTGTATATACTCCTACTGCCAGTTACGGTCATTTTGGTCTGAATACCAAAGATTACAGTTGGGAGAAAATCCAAAAATTAGTTTAGGAAGGTTCATGCACTTATATACGCGCCTCAAAGAGGCAAATCCCTTCTTCCTGATCGCCGGGCCATGTGTGATCGAAAGCGACGACATCATGCTAAGGACGGCGGATCATCTGAGCAAGCTATGTTTTAAGCTGGATATCCCCCTTGTATTCAAATCCTCATATCAAAAGGCAAATCGCAGTAGCGGAGATTCTTACAAAGGGCCCGGGCTTGAAGACGGACTGAAGCTTTTGGAGCGCATTTCCCGGGAATTCGAATTGCCTGTGCTGACAGATGTGCACGAGAGTTCTGAGGTTCCTGCTGCAGCAGAAGTGTGCCATATCCTGCAGATACCAGCATTTCTAAGCCGGCAGACGGGGTTGATCCGCGCTGCGGCAGAAAGCGGCAGAATCGTGAATATCAAGAAGGGACAATTTATGGCGCCGGAGGATATGGCTCTGGCGGCTGCCAAGGCGGCTGATACCGGTAATAAGCAGATTCTTCTTAGCGAGCGAGGCAGCAGCTTTGGCTATCACAATCTGGTGGTAGATTTCAGGGGTTTTGCAATCATGGAACAAAGCGGATACCCGGTTATTTATGATCTTACACACTCTCTGCAACGCCCATCCAGCGGTATCAGCACCGGGGGCAATCCGGAGTTTGCGCCGATGATGGCAAAAGCTGCGATAGCGACAGGAAAAGTAAAGGGTCTCTTCATAGAGTGTCATCCGGATCCGAAAAATGCTAAGAGCGACGCCGCCACCATGCTGCCTTTGAGCATCATGGAAAAGGTTTTAACGGATTGCATGAACATCTGTAATGCGGGAGGTAAATAGATGGTAAATTGTTTGGTAAGACCCAGTAAAAGACCCGTTGCCTGGGCAGAAATTCGCCTTCTGGTATTGGATTGTGACGGTGTAATGACCAATGGCAAGATCATTTACGGAAACGACGATCAGGATATAAAAGAGTTCAACTCTGCCGACGGGATGGGGCTGATGCTGCTGCGTCACAGCACGGTAGATGTGGCAGTAATCAGCGGGAGATCCTCCCAGGCGCTGAAAAAACGCTGTGACGATCTGAAAATAAACATTCTAAGACAGGGTATCGCCAACAAACTTGAAGCGCTAAACAGCATTTTGGATGAACACGAGCTTACCTTTGATAACGTAATCTATATGGGTGACGATTGGAACGACATCCCCTGCATGCGCAAGGCTGCACTCTCCGTTACCCCGGCTAATGCCTGGCCCGAAATCAAAAAAGTGGCGGATATGGTTACTGAGCAAAGCGGAGGAGAAGGCGCAGTGCGTGAATTAATAAATTTCATCCTGCACAAAAAAGGCGTGTATGAACGCGCTATTAACAACTATTTGGAAAGCGTGGGCGGCTAAGAGGATGGGCAGACTAAGCTGCTGCGCTCTGCTTTTTGTGCTGATTTTTGGTGCTTGTTCGCAGGACAGCCTGGATCAAAAAAGCGGAGTATTGGAGCAAGGGGTGGCGGATGAGACCTCCCAACGCGTGAGATTAATAGAATACAAAAATGACCGTGTGGATTATGTGATTGAGGCAGAAAACATGGAGCGGTTTACGGATCGCCGTATGCTATATGGTTATAAGGTAACGCTCAGCGCTTATGGCAAAGACGGCATGATCTCCAGCGTGATTAAGGCAGATACTACGATTGTGGACGATGCCCGCAACATCGTTTTTGCCAATGGCAACGTGATATTCACCACTCCAGAAGGAGAGATCCGCACCCAGAAAATGTTTTGGGAGCGCTCTCTGGACGAGATAACAGTTCCGGTAGCTCTTACCCTTACCCGGCAGGGCGATGTGATGACCGGATCCAATATGCGCACCAATACGAAACTTAGCTATGTGGAGATGGATGCCGTAGCCGCAGAAGGGTATTTTGATGAAAAAGAATTTCTGGATTGGTAGCCTCCTGCTGCTTTTCGCGTTGTTAAGCGCGCAAAATCAGGAGCCACAGAAGTTTCGGCTGATTCATGCGGATCGACTCTATATGAGTAACCTTCCCGAAGGGCAGATATTGGATCTTTCCGGAAACGTAAACTTCTTTTATGGCGATACGGAGTTTAAAAGCAGCCGCGCTTTGATCCTGGATACCCAGAAAATAGCCCGTTTGAGCGGCAATGTAATCGTGCAAAACGATTCTCTGCACCTTGTGGCAGATTCTGTAGCGTATTACCGTATCCCCCAAGTTCTGAACCTGGGTGGTAAAGTTAAGCTAACGCAACGCAACAAGGATGGTTTCACAAGGTGGATGCAGGGGGATCATGCCATCTACGATCAAGCCAAAGATACCTTCACGGCATGGAGCAAAGTAAAAGCTTACGATCAAAAAGAAAACGCTTTTGCCACTTGTGGATACGGTTTTTGGGATCGTGCCGGAGCTTACGCTTATCTCATCGAAGAGCCGGTGGTAACCGCTGGAACTACCGATACGCTTTCGATAAAAGCAGATAAGATGGAGTTTTTTGAGGATGAACGCAAACTAATTGCCACCTTCAACGTGCGCACGGATAGCAGGGATTACCACGCCACCAGCGATTTCCTGATCTATTTTGCGGAGGAAGAAAAAGCCGTGTTTCTGGGAAAACCAAGGTTTTACAACGATTTTGCCACCGCCGAGGCACTGGAATTTCAGCTAATGTTCGAAGAACGCGCCCTCAAAGAGGTGATTCTGGTTGATTCCTGTAAGGTGGATTTTGCCCCAGAAGAGGGTGAAGAGAAAAATAACTGGGTGCGCGCCAAAGATATCCGGCTGATGTTTCAAAAAGGGAAAATCGAATCTTTCAGCGCGGATTCCGAGGTTTCCTATTACTTTCTGCAAGAGGAAAAAGAGGATAAGGACTTTTTTATTAACGCTGCCAGCGGAGATCGCCTGAGAGCTAAGTTTGACCAAGACAACAAGCTAAGATTGATGGATATGGGCGGACACATCCAGGGCAGCTACAAATTCAAGAATGATTCTTGACACAAATCCCTGCCTAACTTAGATTATCACATATGGAACTGAATAAGATCACTGCGCAGAATCTCGTAAAGATATACGGCAAGCGAACCGTGGTTAATGATCTCAGCCTGAATATCAATCAGGGTGAGGTTGTAGGCATTTTGGGGCCAAATGGCGCCGGAAAAACCACTACTTTTTATATGATCATTGGGCTTACCAAGCCAAACCGGGGTAAAGTGCTGTTAAACGAGCATGATATAACACACAAAGCTATGTTTAAGCGGGCTCGCATGGGTATGGGCTATCTCGCCCAGGCACCTTCGATCTTTGCCAAGCTGAGCGTGGAAGATAACGTTATGGCGATATTGGAAACCCTGAAATTGCCGCGCAAAGAGCGTAAAAAAAGGCTGGAAGAAGCCTTGGAAGAACTTTCCCTTACCAAACTTGCCAAACAGAAAGCATACACCCTGTCCGGAGGTGAGCGGCGCAAACTGGAAATCACTAGGGCTCTGGTAACTAATCCCACCTTCATCTTTATGGATGAGCCATTTGCGGGCGTAGATCCCATCGCTGTGTCAGACATTCAGGATATCATCGGCAAATTGCGGGAAAAGAATATCGGGGTAATGATCACAGATCACAACGTAATTGAAACTTTGAAAATTGTAAATCGTGCTTATATTATCTACGAAGGTAAGATAATCGTTTCCGGCTCTTCAAGAGAGCTGATTAACGATGAAAACGCCAAAAGATTGTATCTGGGAGAACGCTTCACGATGAGTCCCTTTGGTTGAGCATTTATGAGCACAATGAATCAACATATATCTCTGAAACAGAAGCAAGAGCTTGCCCTCAAGCCCAAGATGCTGCAATCCCTCAAAATGCTGGCTTTGCCCATTCTGGAACTGGAGAGCTACATCAAACAAGAGCTGGAAAGCAACCCCCTGCTGGAATTGAGAGATGAGAAGGACGAGGAAGACCTCGTTGATAGCCAATATGAGCAATCTCCGCCGGAGAGCAATACTCCAATTGAGGATGTGGACAGCCCGGACGAAGTATCCGAAGCCATCGCAGAAGCGCGCCAGCTAACGGATATTTTGGATCAATGGAATGAATATCACAGCAGTAACGAAAACTACCGCACCGATGGCGAAACCGAGCTGAGTGGGGACTCCACAATCCGCTATGAAAGCGATGCCAAAGAAACTTATCTGGAGCAGCTCTATCCGCTGGATCTACCGGAAAATGAGATCGACTTTATCGCAGACATGGTGGATAGCTGCGACGTATATGGGTTTTTACCCTCAAACTATTGCCTCAAGAGCAGCGCAATGCGTTACGACATCAGCAGCCGGAGAGCGGATGAACTGCACGAAATCGTGCTACAGCTTTCTCCAAAAGGTATTAGCTCCAGAAACATCTCTGAATGCCTGCTGGCGCAGCTCGAACCCGCACAAAAAGAGAATCCTATCATCCGCGGGATGGTGACTGATCAGTTTGAAAACCTGATTCACCGCCGCTTCCAAAAGATCGCATCGCTCTATAACGTCTCTGAGGACACCATCCTGAGCTATCGGGATCAGATCTCCCGCCTGGACCCCAAACCCGGGCTCAGAATCCTGCGCAATAGCGCTTCCTATGTGTATCCGGATGTTACCCTGAAGATGATAGACGGGGAATATGTGGTAATCATAAACGACCACATCACTCCCAATATCATTATCAGCCCGCGCTACCGGAAAATGATCAGCCGGGGAACTATCGACCGCGAAACCACCTCCTTTGTCCGCGAGCGCATCAATAGCGCAAAATTCCTCATCAAATCCATCTATATGAGGATGCGAACCCTGGAGCAGGTATCCCTCTCCATCATCAAACATCAAAAGGATTTTTTCTACAACGGCAGCGGTGTGATGCAACCCCTAACCTATAGTGCCATTGCCCAGGATCTGGGAAAAAGCGAATCCACCATCAGCAGAGTGGTGAAACACAAATATGCCGAAACACCCTACGGCATTTTTGCTTTCAAGGATTTCTTCACTTCCACGGCAGGCAGGGACGATAACTACGAGAATATCTCCCGGCAAAAGGTTAAAGGCTGCATCATCCGTTTGATAGAAGCGGAAGACAAGAAGAAACCCCTTTCGGATCAGGATTTGGTAGAAATACTAAAAAGCGAAGGCTTGAATATATCCCGCCGCATTATTGCCAAATACCGCGATGAAATGGGGATCCTGAATAGCAGATTAAGAAGAAAATAGAGGTTATTGTGGAAGAATATAAAGTAATCGTAATCGGTGGAGGACCCGGAGGCTACGAAGCTGCAATCCGGCTTTCTCAATACAATATTTCCACCCTGGTAATAGAAAAAGAACGCTTGGGCGGAGTGTGCCTGAACTGGGGCTGCATCCCCACCAAGACCCTGGTAAAAAGCGCTGAATTGGTGCGCGAAATCAATGAGGCGGAGATCTTTGGATTGCCCAATACTCCGCTGAAGATAGATTATGGCAAGATCTTTGAACGCAAAAACAAGATCGTGGAACAGCTGGTGGGTGGCATCGAGTTTCTATATCGCAAACGCAAGATCCCGGTGTTAAACAGCGCTGCTACCTCAATAGAGAAAAGCGCAGATGGATATCTGGTGCACACCGCTGATGAAGCAACGCATCGTGCCCAATACATTATCATCGCTACCGGCAGTGGCGCAAAAAGCCTGCCCAATATTCACATCGATGAACAAGATATCCTCAGTTCCACCGGAATTCTGAAGATGGATGCGCTTCCCCAAAGCCTGGCGGTGGTGGGCGGCGGCGTAATCGGCTGTGAATTCGCTTCCATCTTTGCCTCGTTTGGGGTAAAGGTGAGCATTATTGAATTTCTGCCCCGCCTGATTGCATTGGAAGATGAAGAGATTTCCAAACGTCTGGCTCTTGCGCTAAAGAAAAGCGGTATCAAGGTGCATACCAAAACCGCAGTGGAAGCCATCGAAAAGCAGGATGCTGAAATGGTATTAAAGCTGCAGGATGGCAATGAGCTTAGGGCAGAAAAAGTATTGCTCTCGGTGGGCAGATATCCCCTGTTTGAGATCAAAACCGAGGGCTTCACCCTGAATACAGAGCGGGGAGCCATCGCCATTGATTCCCATATGCGTAGCTCTGAAAAAGGCATCTATGCCATTGGAGACGTGACTGCTAAACTGCAACTGGCACACACAGCAAGCAAACAGGGCCTGCTGGCGGTAGAACACATCGCCCATCTTGAGAACGGTAGTCCGATTCCGGAACACACCCTGAATTACGTCAATATTCCCCGTTGCACTTTTACGAATCCCGAGATCGGCTCTGTGGGCTATACAGAAGCCGAAGCCAAAGACAAATTCTCCGAGATCGTGGTCGGCAAATTCCCCTTCTCCGCAAGTGGCAAGGCCATGGCTATGTCCGCAACCCAAGGCTTTGTAAAGACCATCGCCCGCAAAGATACCGGCGAGATAGTGGGTATGCACATCATGGGCCCTCAAGCCGCTGAACTGATCGCTCAGGGCGCCATCATGATCTCCAAACATATGACAGCAGATTCCATCGAGGATATTGTATGTGCCCACCCTACTCTTTTTGATGCAATTATGGA
>CAZJJH010000053.1:0-9049 GCA_964546265.1 uncultured Candidatus Cloacimonadota bacterium | reverse complement strand
CTCACTTTCTGTATCATCCATTGCCGGTTACCTTGGTTTTGATGCTACCACCTTTGACACAAAAAACGAAAATGGCACCTACACCATCAGCCTTGATGGTACAAGTGGAATGCCCATAATCACCGGTGTCGGTTCTGCCGAAAAAGATACCAAAAACCCTCAGATCGTAACCACAGTTGAATTGCCTTCCGGCGAAATCACTGCTGTTGCTTCTGATATATAAGTTCCATAATAAAGCTATTTTATTGCAAACTAAGTTTATTAGTAAAGATTGGTCAAGAAATCTCTTGACCAATCTTGCTTATTAGGGATATTTGTAATACAATTTGGTTTAGTAGATAAAAAAGCAAGATCGGTAGAGACGGTCATGCAAGCATGATTAGGAAGATGAGACGCATAATGCCCTTGAGGTAAGTTACCCGGGCTTTTGTGCAAAAGCCGGGCAGCAATGATGTCTGCTAAAGACGCAAAAAACACCGTGGAGTAGCCATGGCCAAGGAATACCGCTTCAAGGGGTACGGAGCTCAGGGTAAACTGGTACAGGGCACTTTTATGGCGGAAAACGCCAGAGCGGCGAAGCTGCATCTGAATAAAGTAGTGCAAAGATACCAATTGCGCATTACCAGTTTCGAGAAGAAGCGGGATTGGCTTTATAAGGTATGGCAGGAAGGCAAAAAGAAACCCTTTAACGGCAGGCAGTCTGCTTATACCCGGCAGGATGTGGCAGGGGCGCTCACCAAGATGGGCTATACCCGGTTTCAGATCAATCCGGTGCTATTTGATATTCCTCAAAAAGTGGGGCTGGCAAATGTAATGATGTTTATCAAGCTTTCTACCACCATGCTGAAAGATAAGATGAGCTTTGGTAAGATCCTGGAGATGCTGGCAGAAGAACAGACCAACCGCACTTTTAAGGACGCTTTGATTCAGATTGAGAGCCAGCTAAAAGGTGGGGCTGAAGGCAGAGAAGTGTTTGGTCGCTTTACCCATATCTTTGGTAAGTTTCCAGCCTTCATGTTGGGTCTGGCCACAAAAAGCGGTAATATGGCGGATGTGTTTGAGGCCACCAGCAAATTTATCGAGCGCGATATGGAGATTCGCAAAAACATCAAGAAGGCGCTCATTTCCCCTATGTTTGCGGTAATCGCCACCATCGGGGCAGTCATGTATTATGTTATCGAGATTTTTCCTGCTACTGCGGAAATGTTTTTGAAATACGATATGCCGCTTCCCCCAATGACCAAGGGTACCCTGGAAGTGAGTCACTGGTTGGGAGATTGGTGGTGGACCATTGCCATAGCTGTGATCTTGCCCATCGTGGTAGTTTGGCGTTGGTGGGCTACTCCCAAGGGCGCGATCTGGCGGGATGCGCACATGGTGAAATTACCGGTAGTAGGGCATTTGATCCATAAATCTGCCATAGAAGTATATTTCAGGGTATTTGGCACAATCTATGCCGGAGCCGGGGACAACATCGAAACCATCAAAACTGCGGCGGAAGCCTGCCGCAACGCCTGGATGGAAGATCGCATCAAGCGCGTGACTATCCCATTGATGTTGAGCGAAGGGGAAGGGCTGGTGCCGGCAATGGAGGCATCCGGGGTGTTCAACCGCACAACGCTTACCCGTCTGCGCACCGGACAGGAAACCGGCAACATCTTGCAGGCGGCAGAACAGATTGCCAGCTATTATGAAGCGGAAACTACCTATAAAATGAATAATCTGATAGAATACATCCAAAGTATCGTTGGTCTTTTTATCTCGATCGCGATCTCGTTTTTAACCATAGTCTCTGCGGAGATAGCAACTGTATCTCCTCCGGTGAAATAGATGATCCTGAATAAATTTGCCAATTACCTGGTCAACAAAAGAATCTTCGAGCGGGAGCTGATCGAAAATGCCAGCCGCAAGATGCTGGAATATGGTGAAAACTCAGCCGGAGCTTTGGCAAAGATCCTGGTAAGCGATTTTGCTGCAGTACACGATACCGTGTATGAAGCTCTTGCGCGTCACTATGCCTTTCCGCAATTTGAGGTTCAGGCCGAAGAGCTGACACCGCAGCAACAGGAAGCGTGTAAGGAAATCCTCAGAACAATTCCGGAAGATCTGAAAAAGAAACTGCTTTACCACAAGATATTTCCCTACCAGATTATAAATCGGGAGCGGGAGATATTGCAAGTACTGGCATCGGATCCCACCGATAAAATCATCCAGGAGATAGTGGAACACACCCAATATAAGCGCATTGAGATCTATTGGACTCATCTGATTACGATTGAGAATCTCATTGCCCTTTTGGCTCCGCAGAAGAATGAATTTCTGCAGCTTCTGGAAGAGGCGGGGCAGATTCTGAATGATGTGGATGATGGCTCCAGTGGGATAGAGCTCAATGAGCAGATGCTGGATGAGGAGATCAACAAAAGCCTGCTGGTGAATCTGTTTGAAGGTGCCCTGATGGAGGCAGTGAATAAGGACGCCAGCGATGTGCATATCATTCCTGCCAATCGCAATACTATTGATGTTTTTTTCCGGGTGGATGGCAAGCTGCAACTTTGGCACCGACAGGAAAATACACCCCCGGAAGCGCTGTCTGCAGTGGTGAAGGATCGCTCTATCGGTGTTGATCGCTTCGAGCGGGATACAGCGCAGGATGGCTTTGCCCAGCGTATGGTAGATGGACATCTGATTCGGTTCAGGATTTCGATTATTCCCATCGTTTCTTCCGAATTTGACCGTCGCTTTGAAAGTATTGTAATCCGCGTGATCGACGATAGAAAGGTGATTGCGGATTTCCGTAAGCTGGGGTTCCAGAAACAAGCGGAAGCAGAATTTGTAAAGTCTATTTCCACCTCCAAGGGAATCATAATCGTTACCGGACCCACTGGGAGCGGAAAATCCACCACTCTGATGGCGGCACTGCACCACGTGATCAATCCTACCGTGAATGTGCTTACTTGCGAAGACCCGGTGGAATATGTAATCCGGGGTGCCCGCCAGCTCAAGATCGGACATAAGATGACTTTTGATCAGGCGATTCGCGCTATTCTGCGTCACGATCCGGATGTGGTGATGGTGGGCGAGATTCGCGATAAGATCACGGCAGATCTGGCGGTGAAGCTTGCCAATACCGGGCATCTCACATTCTCCACACTTCATACCAACGATGCGCCGTCTGCCATCAGCAGGCTATATAAGATGGGCATCGAGACCTTCCTTCTGGCCTATTCTATCAATATCATCATTGCGCAGCGCTTGGTGCGTAAACTTTGTCCATATTGCCGCAAGCCGCTTTCTAAGGAGCATTGGCCTGCAGCGCTGGCAATTGGACTTACGCAAGAGGAACTGGAGGCGGGCAGCATCTATGAAGCGGTGGGCTGTCCCAAATGTACCAATGGCTACAAAGGCCGTGTAAACATCGCGGAAGCGCTTTATTTCTACCCCGAAGTGCGCAACGAAATCGTAAAATCTATCAACGACATCGATGAGGAGCGCATCCGCGCCATCGCCGAAAAACACGGTATGCTTTCCATGCGTGCCAGCGGAATAGATCGGATGCGTAATGGTCTTACAGATCTCACCGAAGTCCTTTATGCCACAGCGGAGGATTGATTTATGAGTATGATGGATATGGTGATCGCCCTATTTGCGGTCGTGCTGTTTACCTCATTGGCTCTTACCTATAATCGCCATGTGCAGGATCAAAACGATCTTCTGGTAAACGCCACTCAGTATGTGCAGGCTACCCAGCTCTGCCATACGGTTCTGGACGAAATTGATGCAAAACTCTTTGCCCGGATGCTAGCGTTTGACAGTATTATCAGCAACTATCACAATCAACAGCGTACTATCGATCTGAACTTTCCGGGGGATACCTATCAGCTTACTATTGAAGCCGTTAGCAGCGATTCCTTGGGAGTTCCCATCACAATAATTCCGGTGAATAATATCTACCGCAGAGTAAAAGTAACCGCTACCACCGCGGGCTTAAAATTCCCCGTTACTTTGCAACGCGTGTATACAAAAACCCACTTGAATCTATAATGGGTGCCATACTCGACGTAATCGGCTCCTTTGTGATCGGCGGTATGCTGCTCATCATGATGATCACGCTGCAGTTTCAATTGCAGGAAGCCGCGGACAGAGCTTATTACTTAAAAGAGATGGTGGATCACATGGATCAATGCGCCACTAAACTGAATAGTGTGGTGGCGCTGGCAGGGGTGGGCTTTGAACCCGATGAGGCGATTGTGCATGCCACGCAGGATTCGCTGGTGTTCTGGACCTATTGGGACTATCAGGAGGATAAGCTGGGAGCCGCACCGGTGCAGCTTTCCATCAAGCTGAGCGACGCCCCTGATCCCTGGGGAATAGCCGTGCTTCTGGCTCAGGATGGAGAGCCTTTGAACGACTTGGGCTATCTATTCTGGATCGATGAACTTAGATTTCGCTATTATACCAAAAATGATGTGCTAACCACAGATGCTGAGCTGGCACGTTCCGCAGAGATTCGCATGGGCTTTTACCACGATCCTCCCCGGGCCGGAAGCCAGGCAATAAGAACCAAACTTCAATTTAAGTGTTACTTTATGAACGCTTATATGCGTGGAGCATAAGGGGGAGATTTATGGGACGCGCGATATTGATTGTAGTAGTTTTAATGACAGCCATATATTCCACGGTATTGGTGTCTATGCAACGCCGGATGCTGGATTTACCACGGATAGTACAGCGCAATATGCTCTCCAAACAAGCAGAAAGCGTATCAGACTATGCCTTAAGAACCGCTGTGCGCAATTCCATTTCTTTGGGCATGATGGCGGGGCCAACTTCTGTATTTTTATGGAATCAGGAATTTGATGATTTTAATATCCAGAATTGCAACGTAGATAGCATTCATTATACATTCGTGGGCGGCGGCGAGGAAGGAAGCAATAGCTACCGTGCCATCAGCTATGTGAGCGGTGAACTTCAGGATGAAACCATTCAATATCGGGCAGAGCTGGCATTTAGCTTTCCCCTGGTGGTTCTTCTGGATCTGGATTATTCCATATATCTGGAGATGGATCAGCCGCAATTTAACCCTTCAGCAAATTTTAACCACGTAATCGATACTTCAGAATATGGAAATGATGCGCTGTTTTTCGGCGATGTGTCTACCCGACCCATGGGGCAGGGAGTGGATGGCTGGAAATGCGCAAGCTTCGGTTCTGGAGGTGGATACATCATGCATGGCGGCAACGATACCATGGTGATGTCCTCAAATTATACTATTGTAGCTTTTGCCAAGATCCGCGCTGGGCATCCGGCAGCAACCCTGGTCTGGCTTCCCTCTGATGTCAGCGATCCGGCACTGACTGTGGGCGGCGGAACAATTCGCACCAGACCAACCGGTGGGATTTGGTATGATAGCGGGAACATGTATTTTAGCGCTACTACTATAAATGGAGTGCCAATCACAGTTTCAGCACCTTTTACTCCAGATGGTAAATGGCCACATAACAAGGATAAATGGCATTTCTTTGCCATTACCTTCGACAAGGGCAGAGTAAAAGGTTATATCAATGGACTGCCGGTGGGAGAAGCCACCAATCCGCTCTTCCCCTTTTACCGTCCCAATGCCGTGCGCAACGCGGGGATCTATCTGGGCAGAGAATACTTCGGCACTACCCAATCCGGAGATCCGCAGTTTAAGTATATGTATGGACTGATGGATCAAGTGGGCTTAGTTCCCAAAACAATGACAGACGCTGAGATCTGGGCATATTACAACCTGATCATAAACCCCGCTGATATTCAGTATATAAGAGATTAAGCAAGGATATATTAAATGGAAAATGAAAGACAAAAACTACTAAAACTTTGGGGGATGGTGCGCTGGTTTCTGGTGATAGTCCTCTTCTCAATCGGGCTTTTACACATAAGTTTTAGAGATGGCATGTATCAGAATTTACTGTTCTTCATGGTTTTTGGAGGAATCGTAGCTCTAAACCTGCTGTTTCAAGTGCAATCGAAGAGTCCCAGCCGCTTTACCCTGCTGTTTCAGGTCGTTCTGGATATTGTCTTTGCTACTCTGATAGTGCATTTTACCGGAGGCTTACAAAGCTTTTTTGTGTGGGCATATCTCATTGGGGTGATAACCGCCTCACTTACCCTGCCTCAAAACGGTGGCGTGATAGCCGGCTTAAGCGGCAGTTTTGCCCTTTTAGCGCTTATTGTACTGTATCAGAATGGAATATTGGAACCCATGGAAAGCTCGATGATGGATATGAGCGGATCCACAGTGTATCTGCTTTCCTACACCGGACTCTTTAGCGGAGTTGCACTGATTGCAAACTACCTTTCGGATCAGCTCAGTAAGGATCGCCGGATCAACGAAGCTCTCGCCGCCAAGGTGGAAGAGCTCGAAAAATGTGAGATCTGGCAGAAAGAGATGGAAAAGCTGATTCCCGAGCTGAAGGAAATTGCTCATCTGGATCACGATATCAATACCCCTCTATGTGTGATTACTCTTTCTTTGGGCAGAATAAAACGCCTTGCCAACGAACTGAAGCTGGACGGCTTACATAAGTCAAACAACGAAATAACCGATGCCGTGAATAAGATATCCTTGCTTCTGCAGAGGTTACACAGCCTGAAAGAACATCAATTGGTGGGCTATTATTCAGCTCCCGGAACTGAGGATTTCACCAAAGTGGTGCCACCCTCGGGAAACCTTGATATTGCCAATCAGCAGGTTAATTATCGTAAAAACCAGCAAAAGAGAGCCCAAAATACTGCGCAGATCGATCCCGGGGTTGAAGAACTGTTAATAAGCCGGGAAAAGCCACAAAATGGGGAGGAAACATGAGTTCCCGCAAGATACTTGTAGTAGACGACGAGCAAAACATCCGCGATATCATCAGCGAATTCCTGGGCGATTTGGGCTATGACGTAAGCGTGGCTGTAGACGGTGTGGATGCATTAGAAAAGGTAGAATACAACAAATATTCTCTCTATATAATTGACATCTATATGCCCAGAATGGGTGGACTGGAGCTTATTGCCCGCCTAAAAGAGATCCAACCTCTGGCGGTGATAATCGTAACCACAGGTTTCTCCAGCATTGATGTGGCAGTAAGAGCAATTCGCACCGGCGCATATCACTACCTTACCAAGCCAATCCAGCCGGATGAGCTGATCAAAGTGGTGGATTCCGGCCTGGCTCACGCAGCGGAATTGGGGGATCACTCTGTAGATGGTGCGGCAGAGGAAACTTTGGTAGTGAAGAGCTCGGAGCTTTCACTTTTGCGGGGTTTTGCGGCAGACGATGTGCAAGACTTTCTGGCTTGCGGAACCATCAGCAGCTATAGCAAGGGCAGCCAGATTCCGCTTACCGACGAGCTGGGTTCCATGGTGATTGTGGAGGATGGCTCGGTCAATGCGTATTACAACGGCGCCTTGCTGGAAACTTTGAAAGAAAGAGACGTTTGGGGTGAGGAAACCTTTATCTATCCCAATTCCGTATTCAGCAATCTGATCGCTCAAAGCAACGTGCAGATTCGGCATTTCAAGCGCAAGAAGCTGATAGAGTACTTCATGTATAGAGACGAGACCTTGACCAAGAAATATATGATAAATCTGATTCAATGCATGTATAACAAATGGCGACGCTCCAGCTTCCGAATCGGGCTATACAGCGGTTTTAACGCCAGTAACCAACCACTTTAGGAGATAAATAGCATGGCACTTGGTTTTATTGCTGATCTAGAACAAAGCATCCCTGAAAATCTGCAGGGGGTAGAGATATGCGAAGTAATCACCCAGTGGTTTTCCCAGAATCCGGATGAAGAAGCTCAATGCCGTGCGATTCTAAAAGGATGGCTGTCCCGCATGAGGGAAAAAGGTGCTTCGGACGTGGATTTTGGCGGACCCGGGTGTGCCGGGAAAGTATGGTTTCGAGTATTTGGAACCAAGAAGCCGGTGGAAGAATTTGGCGAATTCAGCTTCCTGGAAAGCAGTGCCATCATCCTGAGCTGGCTTAGCCCATATCAAAGGCGCATTCTTTTTGCAGAAAGGAGCGTGGATTTTTCGCTCAATTTTACTTTGGAAGATGGCTCGGCGCGCTTCAGAGGCTCTTGCTATTTCGATAGTGGGCATCTGGGTACAAACTTTCGCCGGATCAACGACAAACTTTACACAATGGAGGGCTTGGGCATTCCTACTCCCGTAGCTCATAGAGTAAATCTGCGTTATGAAAAAGCTGGTCTGGTATTGATCACCGGCATCACCGGCAGCGGAAAATCTACCACTCTGGATGCCATTATAGACCTGAATAACCGGGAGAACGAGGCTCATATCGTGATCATCGGCCACCCGATTGAATACATGCACAGATCCAAGCAGTGTTTGGTGCGCCACAGAGAGGTGGGTCCCGATGTGCAGAGCTTTCAGGCTGGCGCCATTGAGGCCTTGCGTCAGGATCCGGATATCATAGTTGTAGGCGAAATGAGGGATCCCAAAACTATCGCTACAGTGCTGGAGATTACCGATAGCGGGCACAAGGCATTTAGCACCCTGCACACAAGCTCGGCGATAGACAGCATTCACCGCATCGTGGCGGAGTTTCCCGCAGATGAGCAGAATCGCATCCGCAACCGCCTGGCAGACGTGCTATCTGTGTGTATGAGCCAGAAATTGGTGCCCACGATAGATGGCAAGCTGGTGCTTGCTAAAGAGATTCTTTCTGTGGATTCCAGCGTAAAAGCAGCCATCCGTAACCAAAATATCGGCGAGATTTACCAGATGATGGTAGAAGGCAAACGCTATGGTATGTGCACTTTGGAGCAAGACCTCAAGGAATTGCATCGCAAGGGTTTGATAACTCAGCAAAGCGCTCTGAACTATGCCAACAACAAAAAAAGGATGTCCCAACTTCTGGCAATGGGATAAACGGGTTAGAAGATGAGAAAACACCCTAAACAAGCATTTGGAATATACCATGACGGACTGGTGGTTCGCATGGTACATTTGGTGCGTGAGGGAGATAGTGTATATCTGCAGGGGGTTGATC
>CAZJJH010000052.1:0-9159 GCA_964546265.1 uncultured Candidatus Cloacimonadota bacterium | reverse complement strand
ATACTCGCCCGAGATCGATAGAATATACAACGTCTTTGGCAGGGAAAACTTGATACAACAAACTGGTAATGGTTTCAAAACTAGATTTGAGACCGGCCCTGAGTATTACAAACTTCGAGAAAAAAGATCTAATCTGATTTACTCACATGAACCTGAGATTTCGAGACTAGTGGACCTCTTCAGTCGCGTTAAATCCACAAAGCACGCTGAAGAAATTGGGACCATTATGTTCGCGCTGTCAGCGCTCACTAACCATGGGAAAATTGATTATGTTTCCGAGACTGAGTTTTACGAATACATTAAGAATTGGAAAGAGCCTTGGGACACTGCAGAAAAGAAGGAATCTCTGAAAGAAACAATCAGATACCTTGCTTCACAGGATTGGATCAAGTTACGCGAGAATGACGCCGTAACCCCCTAATGCCAGTGGTCTGGCATCTTAGCATACAGTGCTGCCATGTCCTTGTTAGGCCAGTTGTGAATTCGTCTGTCTGCGGTTCTGGGGTAGCATGAAGCCTGATCCGTAGCTTATTTCTGGTTTCCTTACCAGAGTCTACTTGACGCCTTTTGACTTTCATCCCGATTCCTGAAGCATTTCATTCCTCTGAAAAAAATCCATTAACATAATGAGGAGAGTCCATATGCAGATCAATACAAACTTCCAGCTCTTATTACCGCTCGTGCCGGGTTTCCGGTCTTACGCTCCTTGCTTGGCCCTCCCCAAATACTTCGTCCGGACTCTGGCGGGGCTTTGTCCTTAGATCATGCTGTATCCATAGGAACATCCAGCGACGATATTGCGTTAAACCTGCGCCTATGCATCGGGAGAGTAATAAGATCAAAAGCTGTGTTCAGCGTAGCAGAATAAGTTGCCTCAGGATGCGAGACCGCTTTATTGCTGCCCCTTCATCATGGATTCCAGTTGTTTCATTCCCTTGGGGCTGCTCATCTTCTTCATCATCTTTTTCATATCCTCAAATTGGCGCATAAGTCGGTTAACTTCCATCACCGGGCGTCCACAACCCTTGGAGATTCTTAGCCTGCGGCTACCATTCAGGATTTCGGGGCGTTCCCGCTCTTTATTGGTCATAGATTGAATGATCGCCTCTACATGTTTTAGGGCGTTATCGTCTATTTTGAGATCTGCCGGCAATTTGGAGCCGATGCCGGGAATCATCTTAATGATGGATTCCAGGGGTCCCATCTTTTTGATGCTCTGTAGTTGCTTGAGGAAGTCGTTCAAATTGAACTGGTTCTTCATCATCCGGCGGGCAAGCTTCTCTTCTTCTTCGGCGTTAATGCTCTCTTCCGCTCTTTCGATGAGGCTCAAGACATCACCCATGCCCAGAATTCTGGATGCCATTCTATCTGCATAAAACACTTCCAGATCCGGTATCTTTTCTCCAGTGCCCACATAGGCAAGGGGACGGCCTGTTACTGCTTTGATCGAAAGTGCAGCACCGCCGCGGGCATCGCCATCCAGTTTAGTAAGTATTACCGCGTCAAACTCCAGCTTTTTATAAAACTCGTTTGCCACTGTTACGGCATCCTGACCCGTCATGGCGTCTGCCACAAAATAAATATAATCCGGCTTGATGTGTGCTTTCAGGCGAGCCACTTCATCCATCATTTCAGCATCTATATGCAAACGACCGGCGGTATCGAAGATCAGCAGATTGGTAAAATCTGTGTAGGCCTGTTTCAAAGCAGAATCAGCGATGGTAACAACATCCTTGCTGTCTTCCGCGACCACAGGTATGTCGATCTGTTTGCCCAGAACTTTCAACTGGTCGATGGCAGCAGGGCGATATACATCGCAGGCTACCAGCATTGGTTTGATGCCTTTCTTGCGATACATCGCCGCAATCTTAGCGCAAGCTGTAGTTTTTCCTGAGCCCTGCAAGCCCACCATCATGATCTTTGTAAGCTTGTTATTATACACCTTCATTTCAAAGCCTTCAGTATCCATCAGGGCAATAAGCTGCTCGTGCACAATCTTTACAATCTGCTGACCCGGGGTAAGAGATTTCATTACTTCAGCGCCAACTGCGCGCTTCTCTACTTCGGAAATGAAGTTTTTCACGATCTTAAAGTTTACGTCTGCTTCCAGAAGTGCCAAGCGAATCTCGCGCATGCTGTCTTTTATATTTTGCTCGGTAAGGTAACCGCTGCCTTTTAGATTGCGGAAAATGGAATCTAATCTTTCGGATAAACTGCTGAACATTTATACTCCCTTCAATGTGTTGATTGCCTTGCTGTAATCCTTGGAACTAAAGATGTATGAAGCCGAGACCAGGATATCCGCACCTGCCTGAATCAGACTACGGCAATTGTCTGAATTTACCCCACCATCTACTTCAATTAACAAATTGGGGTATTTACTCTTAAGCCGGGCTAGCTGCTCTACCTTGGTAATGGCATGGGGGATGAATTTCTGCGCTGAATAGCCAGGATTCACACTCATTACTAACACAAAATCCAGATCCTGCAGGATATCATCCAGAGAGTTTACCGGGCACGCCGGATTCAGTGCGATTCCAGCTTTGATGCCCAGGGATTTTATCTTCTGCACCATCCGGTGGCTGTGATAAACAGTTTCTTGGTGGAAAGATATCCATTGCACGCCGATGGCAGCAAGTTCATCAACATAGTCCTCGGGGTTTGTTACCATCAGATGCGCGTCCAGGGCTTTGTTGCTAAGCTTTCTGATGGCGGAGATCAGGGGGTATCCGAAACTTAGGTTTGGTACATAGTGGCCATCCATCAAATCCAGATGAATGATATCGGTGGCATCGAGTCTGGCAATTTCATCCGCTAGATGCGCAAAATCTGCCGAGAGGATAGATGTAGCTATCTGAGTTTTCATTTCTTTTTTTTCCTGGGGCTATTGATAATGAAGACGATCTCGTTTATCTCTTCACCATAATTTGCGAATTTATCTAAAATATCTTGTTTCAGGAGTATAAGTTCCTGCATCCAGGTGCTATTTTGCACACCAACGTAGAGCACCTTGTTTTCCAATTTTAGAGGCTGGGAACGCTCGGCTAAAAGCTCTCCCACGATTGGTTTCCAGGCTAGAAACACCTGCACAAAAGCCCGGTATTTCTCACCGGCTAACTGGTAAATGAGCTGCTTGAATCTATTATCGGCAGGGACTAAAGCCATAAATATAAACAAAGCGGGAGCTTCGCCAAAAAGCTGGCATTAAGCTCCCGCCGGAATAAGGTATTATTCTTGGTTAAAGAACAGACCAAAGGCGTTGTATGCCAAAATCAGCACAGCCATCGCCACATAATAGACAGAACCTATCCCCATCGTAGTGCTATCCACGCGAGACATTAGCAAGCCGGGTATCGCTGAGGCTATGATAAACACCAGATATCCAATCGCCCGGTGAGCAAGAGTTACGCCCTTCCGATTGATCAGGAAAATGGTAATCAGAACCATCGCAATGAACAAAATGCTAAGCCCCAACATCAGGGGAATCACGGTTCCAACGCTCAGGCTGTCCGGCAGATTGATAATGCTGGAACGCAGAGCGATAAGTAATGGCGCTACTATTGCAATCAGCATCAGTATGGCTGCCAAAACCCGTCTAAAGGTCTTGTTTGAACGTTGTGTAACCTCAAAATGGCGTTGGTTGTTTTTTAAAGTAAAATAAACTACCACGCTCATCGCCAAGAAGAAAGCAGCATACGCAAGCATCATCACAGGACGGCCGGTAATCATTCCCATCGTGGAAAGAACCGCGATGAAAATTACGAGCCCGACTATCTGCTTGATCTTGAATAATGTATCTTGCATGGGAACCTCCCGGAAATCTTATTCAGCTTCAGCTTGAACCACAAAGCTCAGGTTTGCGACTACATCTTTATGCAATCTTACATGAACTGTATGTTCGCCCAATTCCTTGATGTGATGCTCCATTTGCACCGTAGAACGATGAACTTCAACACCTTCTCCCTTGAGCGCGTTGACTATATCGTTCTCAGAAACTGAGCCAAACATGCTGCCATGCTCGTCTACTTTGCGGACAAATGTCATTTTTGTAGAAGTTATTTTTTCGGCAAGGTTTTTTAACTCTGCGATCTTCTTTTCTTCGGCTACTTTCAGTTCTTCCTGGATAGTGCCGAGACGTTTCATATTGTATGGGGTGGCATAAAGTGCGAAATCACGCGGAACAAGATAGTTTCTGGCATATCCTCGTTTTACGTTTACTACTTCGCCTTTATCGCCCAATTTTTCTATATTTTCGAGCAAAATTACTTTCATGCGGTTTTTCCTCCACGCGTTTTATTGCTACTCATCCAACTATCGGCAAAGCCGATGAGGGTGAGCGGTATGAAAGCATAAATCAGTGCAAAGGCCATGATGATGCTTTTAATGATATTATTGGTTACTGCTCTTGACAGAAAGTCCCATGCCAGGAAAAATCCCTGGATCAAAGGAACTGTGCAAAGCAATATAATCGTGTTTAGAAATAAGGTCTTAGTTACATCAAACAGATACAAAGGCAATGCGGCTAGAATCAGGACGTTATAAAAAACAGTGAATTTGATGTCTGCTGCAGAGAGGGGGATCTTGATGGTGCGGTGAAACACAAAGTATCCCAACATCAGGGCGAAGATCTGCCCCACTCCCCAAAACGCGGGCATCACTTTGTGGAACAAAGCGAAACTCATCTGCATATATTCATCGTTCATAAACGCCGGCATTTGCGATTGTAACGCAGTCATACCTTCCATAAGCGTGGCATCCAGGAAGGAACTGAAGACATGCATGCGGATCAAAGAATAGCCGATTATCACCACTATTCCTGCCAGCAAGGCTTCAGTAAGAACCTGATTGCGCCTGAGCGTAAGCAAAAAGACATACAACACAATGCCCACTCCAAAGATGGCATCACAAGCCATCAAGGGAGTGTTACCGCGTTGCCCGTCAATCAACAGAACCGTAATCGGCATCACAAAAAAGAGTATGATTGCTCTTTGAGGTGAAACCAAGGCCGGTCCCAGTACTTTTGCACAGAAATACATCACCATTATCATCCCGATGAAAGGGCTGAGGAGGGACATAGTTCCGCTCAGGAAAGGCAGGATGAACATAAGTTATTCTACTACGTAGGGTATCAGGGCCATCTGCCGGGCGCGTTTGATTTCTGTAGTCAGCTTGCGTTGATGTTTGGCACAGGTGCCCGTAAGGCGGGCTGCCTCGATCTTGCCCACATCGGAAGTAAATTGACGCATAAGATCAATATTCTTATAATCAATTATCAGATCCGGATTTGCACAAAACTTACAGTATTTCCGGCGGCTAAATTTTTTCTTTCTATCGCTGAAATTCATTGTATCTCCTAAAATGGTACATCGTCATCTGTTGAATTTGCTACGGGTGCCGATTCTTCCGGAGGAAGTGGCACATTGGAATCGTACTGAGGATTGTTGCCATCGCGGGGAGGCCATTCCAACAAGTGGATAGCATCCACTGTGACTTCAGTAGATTTCCGGTTTTGATTGTTCTGATCTGTCCAGTTACGAGTATCGACGCGACCTTCCACTATTATCGCATTGCCTTTATGAGCGTTTTTATCCAGATATTCTGCATTTCTGCTCCAGGCAACGCAATCGATCCAGCTGGTTACGGTTTGCCATTGGTCTGAATCGTCCTTGTAATTTCTGTCTGCAGCCAAAGTAAAACGTATTACCGGTGTACCCTTTGGGGTAAACTTCATCTCCAGATCGTTGGCAATTCTGCCACTAACGATGAACTTATTGAGTCTGGGTAGCCTCAGGTCTGCCATGATTCCTCCTTACTTTTCGCTTCTATCAACGAACATGTGGCGGATTATGTTCTCATTGATGTTGAACTGCTGTCTTATAGCTTTTACTGCCAGGCTGTCCAACTTCATATAATTCACATAATAGTACGCTTCCAGATGCTTATCGATGGGATACGCAAGCATGCGTTTGCCCCAGGCATCTGTTTTGATGATTTCTGCACCCGCTTCTCGCAGAGTAGTGAGAATAGCTTCATTTGCTGCTTCTGCACTTTCAGCGCTCAGCTTAGGGGTAAACATCACCATTAGTTCGTAATCCTTAATCATCCTTTTTCCTCCTTTGGACTTTTGATTCCGATAGTCTTGCCATCGGAATAGGATTTTTTCCATTTACTGTAATCATTCAAAACCGACTTGAAATCGCTTCTTACAAAGGTATCCAAAAACTTGCATACCAAGGCTATTGAATCCCTGTAACCATCAAATTCACTAGATTCAAATTCGTCCAGCACATATTTTTCTGCCGGCATATCCGGGTGTCTTCCGATCCCGATGCGAATTCTTTTAAGATCTGCAGGGGGCATCACGGTGAACAAGGACTTCAGGCCATTATGCCCGCCATCTCCACCGCCACTGCGCACCCTTAGCTGGGTAGGGGGAAGCTCAATATCGTCGTGAATGATCAATATTTCGTCTATTTTCCATTTTAAGAGAGCCGCTTTCAGAGCATCACCGGAAAGGTTCATATAGGTTCTGGGCTTCAGCGCTACCGCTTGTCTGTAGATCAGATAATCATACAAGGCGGCTCGACTGAACTTCAGCTTATGCTTTTCTGCCCAAGCGTCCAGGGCAATGAACCCAATATTGTGTCTGGTATTTTGGTATTGTTCCGGATGATTTCCCAAAGCAAGGATCAACTTCATTCTGGAATAGATTTATGCTTCTTCAGGTTCTTCTGCAGCGGCTTCTTCAGCTTCCGCACTCACCGGTTCACCAGTGGTTTTGGCGTGGATCACAACGAGAGTAATATCATCGGCATCCTTATATTGCCAAACGCCTTGAGGAAGATTGCGCACATGTTTGCTGTCTCCAACTTTCATATCGCTTACGTCAAGTTCAAGCCCTTCAGGTACTGCATTTGCCTTGCATGATACTTTCACGGTCCTCTGGATCACATCCATGAATCCGCCTTCTTTGATGCCTACAGCTTCTCCGATGTAGTGAATTGGTATATCCACTTCGATGATGCTATCAGCAGCCACAACCAGAAAATCCAGGTGCAGGAAATTTCTGCGCACAGGATGAATCTGCTTATCTTTCAGGATGGTGTGGTACTTCTTACCATCAAGTTCCAGCTCATAAAATGCCAATTCAGCAAAGCTCTTTTTGTAGCATTTCATGAAATCATTGCTGTTTATGGAAAGCTTTAAAGCTTCCATCTTTCCACCATAGAGAACAGCCGGGATCATTCCTTCAGCACGAAGCTGGGTAAGATCGCTCTTCTTCTTGGTGTTTCTAGGTTCTGCGTTTAGAGTAAATATCATTTATTCCTCCATTTATTTACTATCTGAATAACAGGCTTATGGATTCTCCAATGTGGATTTTTTTGATCGCTATTGCCAGCATTTCCGCAATGGAGAGTTGTACTATCTTCTTACAGCTACGTTTATGCTCATTCAGCATAATCGTATTGGTAACAAAAAGCTTTTCTATGGGAGAGGCTTCCAAGGCTGTGACAGCTTTTCCGGAAAGCACTCCATGGGTACAGGCGGCAAATACTTTTTTTGCGCCCTGTTCCTGCAAAGCTTTTGCCACTTTTATCAGGCTCCCACCTGTATCGACAATATCATCGTAAAGAATTGCGGTTTTACCACATACATCTCCGATGATGTTCAGAAGTTCGGTTTGATCATTATTACCGCTGCGTCTTTTGTCACCGATGGCAAGCCCGCAGTTTAGCCTTTTAGCCAATGCGCGAGCCCTGTTTGCACCACCTGAATCCGGAGAAACCACCACTATGTCGTCCATCTGCATAATGCTCTTAAAATAGCGAGCAAAGGACGGTATGGCATATAGATGATCCACCGGGATATTGAAGAAACCTTGAATCTGATCCGCGTGTAAATCCACCGTTACCACCCTGTCCGCACCTGCGATGGTAATGAGATCCGCCACCAGCTTTGCCGTGATTGGCACCCGGGGCTGATCCTTCTTATCGCTACGAGCATATGCGTAATAAGGGATTACACAGTTGATACGCTGTGCGCTGGCTCTTTTTAAAGCATCAATGATGATCAACAAATCCATCAGGTTATCATTAACCGGATAACTCGTGGGCTGGATCACAAAGACATCGGCGCCGCGCACATTTTCGTTGATCTTCACGAAGGATTCGTCGTTCGAAAATTTGAACAGATCGATATCGCCCAGAGGGATGCCTGCATGTCTTGCCACTTCTTCCGCCAGGGGTCTATTGGCGTTCCCCGTAATAATTTTCAGTTTTGAAAACATCTTTGGTACTCACTTCGTGATATTGTTCTGGTTATATGGGTGTAATAACCCTTCTTTGCAAAAAACGCCGCAGTTCGGGCAGCATCCTTTGCGCTATCAAAAATTCCAAAGCAGGTGGATCCGCTACCGCTTAACATAGACTTTTGGGCTCCCTGCTCTTGCATACTAAGCAGCAAATCGTCAATCTCCGGATACAATCTCCGCACCGGAGCTTCAAGTCTGTTAAACATCGTAGCAATAGGGTTCTGAGGATCAAATAGCTTTATCTCGCCCGGAACCGGGAGTTCCAACGCGCCGTAAGCCGTTCCCGCTGATATCGCAATACCCGGGTTTACCAGCAGGATGTTATCGATTAAGATATCATCCATATTGGTGATCCTCTCACCCCTGTGTTCACCAAGGGCTGTTCCACCATGAAGGAAGAAATTGATATCGCTGCCAAATCTGGCAGCTACTTCCTCTTTCACAGCTTCACCGAGATTCAGATGCCATAGCCTTCCCAGAACTTCAATTGCGTTTGCAGCATTTGAACTTCCGCCGCCTAAGCCTGCAGCAACCGGGATATTCTTTTCTAGATATATCTCGGCACTTTCAGATACTTGATAGGCGTCTTGCAAGTAATTGGCAATTCGATATATAAGATTCTCCTTGCCGCTTAACTTGGCATCAGAAGACCAAACTATTGGGGCTCCGCTTTTTGTCAAAGCATATTTGATCTCATCAAAAAGGTCAATACTGCACAATACAGTATTGACCTGGTGATAATTACCGGGCAAGCGCCCAAGAACTTCAAGAAATAGATTTATTTTTGCGTAAGAAACGGTTAACATTCTTTTTCTGTTTCTTTGGCACCTCATCGCCATAGTAGTAAT
>CAZJJH010000051.1:0-9196 GCA_964546265.1 uncultured Candidatus Cloacimonadota bacterium | reverse complement strand
ATACTGATAGTCGAAAGGTTGGTGATCAACCAAGAGTAACTGCCGTGTCATACTAGCTCCATCATGTGGACAAACTATCAACATACCGGTAGTGTGTCAAGCACAATCATCTTCCTAATGTAAAACTCTTGTTTTGATTTCCTTACTCTGCATATCATCATCTCAGCGTTTGAATCCTTTGGAGTTCTGCGAACACATCCTTTATCACTTTTATTCCCTTAGTTCTCAGTGCGTTGAAATCAAACGGCGATCCGGGCGAATATGATCAAAGAAAAGATTACGACTCCGAAGAGTGAGGTCAGAACAACTACTGATTATCCATACTATTTAGTTTAAAAGTCTCACTTTCTTTTATGGCGGAACTGATTTGTTCTTTTTTGGATACTTTCTATTCCGGAATCACGGCATTCCTGCTTGACATATTTTTCCCTTCTCCGCATTCTGCCCTTCAGAGTAAAAATACCTTCATAGGGAGTTAATATGATCACTGTATATGTAAATGACAAGGTCACAAAAGTTCTGAAGAACACCAAGGTTCTGCATGCTTGCACAAAGGCTGGATACCCGGTTCCTCACCTGTGTTATCATGAGGATTTACCTGCGTTTGGCAATTGTGGGGTATGCATGGTGGAGATCAATGGTAAGGCGGTAAGAGCGTGTTCTACCCCGTGTGAAGACGGGATGCGGATCACTACGAACGGCAAAAAGCTACTGGATCTGCGTCGCGAAGCTTTGGAGATAATTCTTTCCAACCATCCCAACAACTGTCCCGAGTGCATCAAGAACGGGCGTTGCGAATTGCAGGATCTGGCGCAGGAACTTGCCATCCGGCATATGAATCTGAAAAAAGTAAAAAGAAAATACAAGGGTCGCGATGAATCCTCCCCCTCCATCACCCTGGATCCTTCCTATTGCATCCAGTGTGGGCGCTGCACTTACGTGTGCAACGAGATTCAGGATGTGCATGCATTGCAGAATAGTGACCGAGGTTTTGAAACCTATGTGGGTCCTACTTTTGACCGTCCGCTGGAGAGCAGCGAGTGCGTGAAATGCGGGCAGTGCAGCGCTTATTGCCCTGTGGCAGCAATATATGAATGTGACGACAGCGATCCCTTGTGGGCTGCTCTGGACAATCCGGATCTGGTATTGGTAGCGCAGGAAGCGCCGGCAGTACGCGTGGCTCTGGGCGAAGAATTTGGCTACAAGCCGGGAACCAACGTGAAGGGCAAGATGTACACCGCACTACGTGAATTGGGCTTCAAATATGTATTTGATACGAATTTTGGGGCGGATCTCACCATCATGGAAGAGGCGAGTGAATTTGTGCATATTTTCAAAGAGCATCCGGAGAAATTTCCGCTGATCACCACTTGCTGCCCGTCCTGGGTGGATTATCTGGAAAAGTTTCACAGCGATCTGATCCCACAATTTTCATCCTCAAAAAGCCCCCATCAGATGGTGGGCACCATGGTGAAGACCTATTGGGCAGACAAGATGGGGATAGATCCTGACAGGATTTTCCTGGTATCTGTAATGCCGTGTACAGCAAAGAAATATGAGATAGAGCGCATGGAAGATATGTACGCTTCCGGGCATAAGGATGTGGATCTAACCATTACCACCAGGGAGCTTGCCCGTATGCTAAAGACCCGTGGCATCGATCTGGCAAAGCTGGAAGATGGTGTTGCAGATAACCCTTTGGGCGAATACAGCGGAGCCGGCACCATCTTTGGCGCTACCGGTGGCGTGATGGAAGCGGCGCTCAGAACAGCATACTATCTGGCAACGGGGACTGAATTGCCGGATCCCAAGATAGATTTTGTGCGGGGTGCCAAGGGGATCAAAAAAGGCAAGATCGAGCTTTTAGGCAAAGAAATCCGCATCGGTGTGGCATCCGGATTGGGCAATGTGAGCAAACTAATGAATGAGATTCGCGCTGCCAAAGAAGCCGGAAAGGAACCTCCCTATCACTTTGTGGAGGTAATGGCATGTACCGGTGGCTGCGTGGGGGGCGGCGGGCAACCCTATCGGAGTACAAACAGAGTGCGCCTGGCGCGGGCTAAAGGCCTCTACAAAGAGGATGAACAGGCTTCTCGCAGAGAATCTCATAATAACGAAAGTATCCAGAATCTCTATAAAGAATATTTGGGCGCGCCCAATAGCGAAAAAGCAAAGAAACTTTTGCATACCAGCTATATAGCCAGACCAATGAAGATAGTTAAATAGAATGGTGAAGCCGGATAAAAAGCTGATCTACCCGCTCTTCATTCCGATGCAGGGTTGCTCCGGAACATGTGTGTATTGTGATCAGAGAAAGATCAGTGGCGCAGCGGAGTTTGACCTGCAAAGGGCAAAGGCGGAGCTGAAGCTTTTTATCCGGCATAATTCCGGTAAAAGCAAGGAAGTGGCGTTCTACGGGGGAACATTTACCGCGCTGGAACCGCAAATCCAAAAACAATATCTGCTGGCAGTAGCCGAGCTTCTGGAACAAACAGATTCTATCCGGATCAGCACTCATCCTCTGCATACAGATGATTCTACATTATCGCTACTCAAAGAACACAGGGTGAAAACCATTGAGCTGGGGATACAAGATTTTGCGGATTCTGTATTAAAACAAAGCGGGAGAGCCTATACGGGGAAGATGGCTTTGAATGCTGCCCAAAGAGTGAGGGATTGGGGATTTCAGTTGGGGGTTCAGCTGATGCCCGGCTTACCCGGCAGCAATATGGAAACCCTGCAGATAACCCAACAGACCTTACTGGCCCTTGCCCCGGAGATTATGCGGCTTTACCCTACGGTGGTGATTCGGGGCACGTGCCTGGAGAAGATGTATCAGGAAGGAAGCTTTCTACCACTAAGCATTCCGGAAGCGGTGCGGATTTGTGCGGATTATTCTGAGCTCTGCGCAAGGCATGGAATCCGGATCATAAAATATGGCCTGCCATCCAACCTGGAGCCGCAAGATTTTGTGGCGGGGCCATATCATCCGGCCTTCGGTGAATTGGTGAAACAGGAGATCTTACGGCGGGAGATTGTTGGCAACCCGGAGAAGCGGGACCGGCTTCAGCCCCGAGAAATTCAGTTGCTCCGCGCCCATGGTGGAGTAAATTATTGATGAGACCCATTGATGCCTGCTTTATGAATAAAAAAAGCACAGCCCACAGAGACTGTGAAAAGGAATAACGATGAAAGCTTATATTGCCTTGTTGATGTTCGTGCTTTTGTTTTTGGGAGCCTGTGATATAGAAAAGCCATCCCTACCGGTTTGGGATGTGGATATTGCAGTGCCCTTGTTAAACGACATCTACTATGTTTCGGATCTTGTGGATAGTGTGAACATAATGATCGGAGACGATGAGGTGCTATATCTTACCGGCTCCGGTGAGGTTGATACACCCGCCATGGGAGAGGTGGAGCTGAATCCGGAGATTGACGAAAGCGATATGCCCGTTCCCTCCGGAGCAAATACCGATTTCCAAATCCCATTTTACGACAGCGTGGATAATGCGGTGTTGTCTTATGGGGAGCTTTCCTCCGGCACTATGCGGATCCGTTTTGCCAATGTAGTTCCCCAAACCGAAGAGATCCGGCTGATCATTTCTGATATCACGGATTCCTCGGGAAATGCGCTAAGCATCGAATATGATGGCAATCAGGATTGGCGGAGCATAAATCTGGCAGGTTATCACTTTGGAGATATCGAAAGTACTGAGGCTCTTTCGGAACTGGAAGTAAGCCTCATCAGCACATCTTCTCTTCCGGACGGAAGCCCTTTGGCAGAGCTGAGCATTCAGATGAATGAAGCGCTCAGTTTTGCGGTATTCAAGGGACACTTGAACCACTTTGAGATAGGGCTGAATGAATCCTCTTCTTCGATCGATATCGAATATCCCAGCGATGTGGATCAGGCTATTACTCTGCACGAGGCCAGCCTGCAAATAGACGTGATCAACCACATGGGCTTTAGCTGCGTGTTTGAAGGCCGTTTTGAGGCCCGTAGGGGAGATGAGATGCGCAGTATCCCGATCGTGGATGAAAACGGAGAGAATTATGTAATTAGCGCTGCAGAGGGAGATACTCCGGGGCAGAGCAGTCTCATCTTTGAGAATAACATCAGCCAATTGATGCAGATTATGCCGCAACAGATCCAGATTGTGGATGCCAGATTTGTGGTGAACAGTGAATCCGGCAGCGGAACCTTGCGCAATACGGATGTCATCAATGCGCATTACATAATCGATGCCCCATTCCGGTTTACGCTACATGAACATCCCATCCTGGTAGAAGACGCGGTAGAAATCAACATTGGTGCTGAGAACAGGGATTACATTGCTAATGATCTGCAAGCCGCATCCTTGACACTGGAAGTAATGAACAAAATCCCGGTGGGCGGAACCGTGCGCGCATTTTTTGCGGATAGCCTAAAGATTGATCCCCAAGATCCGGAAACTTATGCGTTTTACAAGGAACTGGTATTGCATTCAGCCGAAACAGCCCCGGATTGGCAAACTATCCAGGGTTTGAGTCTTGACAAAGACGAATTAAATCTTTTTGCGGGCGAGAAGGTATATGTGAAGTGGGAATTCAGCTTCGAGGAATCCCTGGATCTGGTAGAGATAAGCGCTGGGAGCGGAGATTTTGTGGCGATTCGCGGCATGCTGCGTGGCAAGCTGAGAATAAACCCGGAGGAGTATTAAAATGAGAAAGATACTTTTAACTGCAATCATCGCTTGCCTTACTCTGGGGATCTATGCCACTCCCACTGCGAAATCCATATTCTTTGCAGACAGTTATATGCTGCGCGCTCAGGGCGTGGAAGCCAATTACTGGAACCCCGCCAAAATCATAGAAGGGAAATATATGGATCTTTGGTTGCCCGGCGCCAATTCCGGCTTGCAAGTAAGTAATAACGCCCTGGATCTGGATACTTACAATTTCTTTGCCGGTCGGGATACCCTTTTTGCCGATGATAAAAAGAGAATCCTAAATAAGATAGACGGCAGCGTATCTCTTGATGCCAGCGGGAACATCAGTGTGTTTGGAATCACTATGGGCAATACTGCCATATCCAGCTCGGCTCATTTCTTTGGCAAAGGCGAGCTTTCGGAAGAATTCCTGCGCCTGGCGCTTTACGGTAACACAGAGGATGAATACATCTTTTCCAAAAATGAAAACAGCGGTTCCATGGTTGCTTACACAGATATCACCTATGGCATTGGCGATCTGACGATTCCCTTCATTCCCGAAAATTATCCCCGAATAAAAGCAGGATTCTCCGGGAGTCTTTTGGCAGGTGTTACCAGCATCGATACGCAGACGTTCCACATGCGTTTTGCCAGCACGATGGAAGAGGGTGCTACTCTGGATTCGGAAGTGATATTGCGTCACGGAGTCGGCGGAGTAGGCTTCAAAGGTATGTTTGGTATGTATAGCGAGATCACTCCATGGCTGGAAGCCGGGCTTACTCTGGACAATTTGTTTGGAGTGATCAATTGGAACATTGCTACCGAAAGTAAGCGTTTTACTGCCAGCATGGATAGCGTATATATCAGCGATATCGATAGCGACTTGTTTGATTATGATAATGAGGATATCGATATCGGTTCTTTCACAACGGATTTGGGTACGGAGCTCCGGCTGGCAGCCATGTATAAGAGCAAATATGCCAGTGTCTCGATGGACTGGGTGCAGGGTTTTTCCGAAACCACGGTCAGCAGCAAGGTAGGGAGGCTTTCTTTGGCCTCAGAATTCTTGCCGGTTCCATTTTTGCCCTTAAGTCTTGGCATTGCTTTGCCCAACAGCAGTAATCCGGTAAAAGTATCTTATGGAGCCGGAATTAAAAGCAAAACAAACGAGATCAGCCTTGCCGTACAGAGTTTTGACAGCCTTATCCCAGGCTATAAATCCAAAGGGATAGCCTTTGCCATAGCCACGCGAATTTGGTTCTGATGTTCTTTGTTTTTGCCGCATTCTTTGCTCTGATCATCTCCGCACTGCTGTATTACAGGCACAAACCGGAGCTCAGTCCCAAACGCAAAATGCTGCTTCTTGGCTTGAGAACGGTGTCCCTGTTTGTTCTGCTAATCATCCTTCTAAGCCCGGTCTTGAGCTTTACCCACAGCAAGCAGAAGTCTGCCAAAGTGCTTCTTTTGAAAGACCGCAGCAATTCCATGGAGATCCGGCATCAAGAGCGCAGTAAAGCTCAGCTTCTGGAAGAGATCGGAACCGGCCTGGCAGAGCGTTACCGGACAGCGGGCTATGATATTGTTGAGTACGACTTTGCAGATGGAATCCAGGGTTCAAATGACAACAGCCTTTTGAGCAAGACCCTGATGGAGATAAGCGAAAAGGAGGATCTGGCAGAGTTTCAGGCGATTCTTTTAGCTTCGGATGGCTGGCTGCGGGACGATTCCTTCCAATCTGTTTCCCGCTTGGGCATACCCGTGTTCAGCATTGCGGATACTACCCGTTCTGCCGATAAAGATATCGCTATTGTAGAGCTTAAGGCAAATCGCTATGCCTATCGTAACGAAAATACCATCATCCGGGCAAAGCTTGCCGCGCAGAATTTTAGCGGCAGTGTGAGACTGAATCTTTTCATCGGTGATACAAAGGTGATCAGTAAAAGTTTGGATCTGGTATCCGGCACAGAGCAGAGCGTGGATTTCGAATACCGTTTTCCTCAGATAGGTTTTTTCAATTACCGGGTGGAGGCAGAGCCATTGGAAAAGGAACGGAATACGGGTAACAACCTAATGCCCGGTGCCATTGAAGTATTGGCGGAAAAGGAGCTGATCAGCGTTTTCAGCGATTCCCCCGGCTGGGACAACAAGTTTATCCTGGATGCGATCGCCACCAATCCCCGCTGGCAAAGCGTTTCCTACCAGGTTCGCAACGGTTCTCTGTATAAAGGTGAAAGCCCGGCGCAACTGTCTGCCACCGAAGGTCCGGCAGTGATCGTGATTATAAACAATGGTAATCTGAGGCTGGATACTGCTTCCCGGCAATATATCCAGAATGCCGTCCGGCGCGGATGCGGTCTCTTCTATCAGGGTCTGCCCATTGCCGCCCTGGCAGAAATACTGCCGTTGAATGAATCCAACATCAAGAGTCCTTACCAGGGTTTTGTAAAGCCGCAGAGTGCTGCCACCAACTACCCCATGCTCAATCCTCTGGGCAGAGAAGCGGGCAAATTGCCTCCTCTGGATTACTACTACGTGAATCCTGCATCCGGCGCGGAGCTTTTGGCTACTATGAATAATCCGCAGAACTCTCCCGCTATCGCCATAAAGCACAGCGGGCAATCCCGGGCACTTTCCTTCAGTTTTCTGAATCTATGGAGATGGCAAATGCAGAGCAAGGATTCCGGCTATCAGAAGATGATAGTAAACATCCTTACCTGGCTTAGCAACAAGGCTTTGGGGAGCTACAGCGCCATCTATAAAAGCACTTATCTGCAAGGTGAAAACTTGCTTATCAGGCTGAGAGCGGAGAACGACATCCACAGCCACGATCTGGATAAAAGCCCCAGAATCAGCATCTTTGACGACTCTGGTAAGCTGATTAGCCAGGATTTTATGACCCTCTCCAAAGAAGAATACATCTATCAAAGCCGGCTTTTACAGCCCGGAAACTACAGTTTTGAGATTCAAGAACCGGAACAAAACAAGAGCAGCAAGGGTGCCTTTGCAATATCCGCCATGGCGGTTGAAGAGCGGGATTACGATTTTAACTTGCCCTTATTGAGCTACATAAGCGCTCAAAGCGGGGGGAGAATCGTGTCCTTGCAGGAAATTGAGACACACCGGATATTGCCTCCCCGGCTACAAAATGAAATTACAAAACGAGAATATGACCTCTATAAAAAGTGGTATATTCCCGCCATATTTATCCTCAGCTTCTGCCTGGAACTTTTCCTGCGCCGCAGATGGGGATTACTATAATCATCAAGGAGAAAGCCAATGTCTTTAATCTTCATAATCATCGCCGGATTGGTGCTGGCAGGAATACTTACCTGGATGAAGGAAAGCAAGAACCTATATTCCGTGTTGGGCATAGCCTTCATCGTGGGGATCACCATATTTGGCATCTTTTTCTGGCAGAGCCGCCGGGCTGAGACAAGTTTACGCGTGGTGGGATACTCCAGCAAGCTCTTCGAAAGCGACCTGGTGAAGTGGAATATCTCTCTCCAGAAGACCGTAGGATCTTCGGAGTTAAGCAGCGGTTACAAAACCATGAATTCAGATGTAAAAGCTTTTCGGGATTATCTGATAGAACAGGGTTTTGCTGAGGATGAGATCAGCGTGCAGCCTGTAACCAGCTACCCCCGTCACGATAACTACGGCAATATGATCGGTTACAATATGAATCAGGAGATCTTTTTGCTCTCGGATAAAATGGACACCGTGGAAGATCTGGCTTTGAATCCGGATTTTATCGCGGAACGCGGCATGGTGCTGCAAAACAGCCGTCTGGAATATCTGTACACCAAACTACCGGAACTAAAACAGGAACTTCTGGCAGCCGCCACAGAAGATGCCATGGCGCGTGCCAAAGAGATTTCCGGCTCAGCTGATACCAAGCTGGGTAAGATGCGCGAAGCCCGAGCCGGAGTGTTTCAGATCACCGAGCCATATTCCACCGATGTGTCGGATTATGGCATCTATAACACCAGCACCCGCAAGAAAAGCATCAGCGTAACCCTTACTGCATATTTCTATCTGAAATAACAGCGCATGCCGAGGCAGGCAAGCCCCGCGAAGATCATCTCCAATATGAAAAGGCTGCCCCAAAACGAGGCAGCCTTGATTCATTATATGGGTATTTCCTTAGAATTTGTAGCTAAGCCCCAGGTTCCCGGAGAGGGAGTTTGAATTGTATTTCCCCGGAGTATTATTGGGAGTGGCATCTGCATCGCCGATTTCGCGTTCGCTGAACATCACCCATTGTGCATTGGCTTCCACACCGATCTTGCCCAGATCAATTCCCCATCCGATATTGCTGCTGAATTTGTCGCTTACATCAGAAAGTGTGGGAATCTGAGTCTCTTCCGGGATCGGGGTTTGGTCGTAGAAAAAGCCCAGGCGCAATTTATTCATGCCCATGGCATATTCGCCACCAAGGCTTACACGGTGAGTATTTTCCCAATCGAAGACTAATTCGGATTCGGATACTACCATGGCATCGGTGATTG